>PCAW01000065.1:0-8019 GCA_002730775.1 Methanobacteriota archaeon
ATCGTGTGCCGGTATCGACCCCTGCGGGGATGTTGATGCGCAGCTTTTTGCGCACTTGATGGACCCCTTGGCCACCGCAAGCTCCACAGGGATCAGCAATCACTTGACCCGTGCCACCGCAGTTGGGGCATTCAGCCACCTGGGTGAAGCTGCCAAACGGTGTTCGCGTAGCGCGCCTTACTTGCCCAGCACCAGCACAAGTGCCGCAAGTTGTTGGAGCGCTGCCAGGTTTCGCACCACTGCCACTGCAGGTATCGCAGGTTTCCAAATGTGGAATCTTGATTTCCTGCTCTTGTCCGAAGACCGCCTGCTCAAAATCAATCGTGAGGTCGTAGCGAAGGTCATCACCTTGCTGCGGTCCACGACGGCGTTGCCGCCCACCCGAAGCGCCAGGGCCACCAAATCCCTGGAAAAACGTTTCGAATAAGTCGGAAAAGCCGCCCATGTCGCCCATGTCGGGGCCACCGGCCGCTCCCCCAAGGCCAGCTTCTCCAAACTGGTCGTATCGGGCCCGAGTCTGGGGGTCATTCAACACCTCGTAGGCGCGACCGATTTCCTTGAACTTGTCTTCGGCTCCCGCTTCCTTATTGATATCCGGGTGGTATTGACGGGCCATCCGCCGGTAAGCACGCTTCAGCGAATCCGCATCAGCATCGCGACTCACTCCAAGCAGGTCGTAGTAATCGGCCATCAGGCGTCACCCACTTGGGGCTGTTCCGATGCAGCTTCTGAGCTGCTTTGAGGCCCTGGTCCCATCGACACTTTCACCATGGCGTGGCGCAGAACCCTGCCATCGCGGTGATATCCCCGTTGAAGCTCCTCACAAACAATGTCTTCCGCGTGCTCCTGATTTTCTTCCCGGAGCACGGCCTCGTGCAGGGTTGGATCGAACTCTTGACCAACAACGTCCATCCGCGCGACACCTTGCTGCTTCAGCACATCCACAAGCTGTTTGTAGAGACCCTGATAACTGCGATGGAGAGCTTGCGCTTCTTCCCCCTCAGGGTTGAGCTGCTGACGGGCACGCTCAAAGTTGTCCACCACTGGCAGGATTTCAGTCAGCGTTGAACAGACGAGCTGTTGTCGCAGATCCTCTTGGTCACGCACCTGACGCTTTCGAAAATTGTCGAAGTCCGCTGAGATGCGCACGTACTGCACTTGAACCGTTTCGTGTTCCTGCTTAAGAGAATTCAGTTCCTGCTCAAGCTGCTGCAGGCGATTGGCTGGATCGATCTCGGTATCCATCGCGGGAGCTTCCTCCACGACAGGATCGATCGGGGTGCCGGCATCGACGTCCGGAGTCGCGGAAACGTCGTTGGATTCGACGTTTTGATCCTGCGCTGGGGTGGAGGCGTCGCCGCTCATGCTGACCGCTCAGGGAATGCTGTGTAGACATGTTGTAGGAAACAGCTCTCCTCCCACAAGCTGCGGAAGCCCGCACCTCGTTCTGATCAATGACCCTGACTCAGTCGAGTTCTGATGCCAACAACGGATCCCGACAGCGGTTTGAGCTGGAATTGCTCCTGCAACGGGCAGTCCCAAATCCCCATCAACTGAATCGCAGCAAAGATCTCCTCAAGGATGCTGTCGATGGGATCAGTCCTGATGGCTGGAAACACCTGCAATCGGTGCCGATCAACAGCGATTCAGACCATCTAGACATTGCGATCCCGAGTCACTGACGCGATGAGGACTGGCAGCGATTAATTGAACAATTACCGACCCAAAACCGCACGATTCGACTGCATCCCGCTTTAGAGGTTGATCTTCAAGCAGCGCTGCACAACAACGAAGCCACATCCGTCACGACTGAACACAACACGGCCTCTCAGGAACCATTGATTGCGGAGGTGATCTCTGAACAGCTGACACCCCCTAGCGATAAGGCCGAATCGACCAACGCAACCGATTCGATTGACTCTTTTCTGGGTGGGTTTGACACCGAAAGCGTTTTTGATGCCGATCCCGACGAGAACGCTTCGCTCGCCAACGATGCGATCGACCTCGAGGCGAGCCTCAACGATGCCGAAGCATCACCCGTAGTGGCCCTGGTCGATCGGATCCTGCTCCAGGCGATGTCGGTGAGCGCCAGCGACATTCATGTGGAGCCCCAGCAAACAGGTTTGCGCTTGCGCTACCGGCAGGACGGTGTCCTGCAGCAATACATCGAGCCACTACCGGCTCGACTCATTCCCGCGGTGACCTCCCGCTTCAAGATCCTGGCGGACATGGACATCGCCGAACGGCGCCAGGCTCAAGACGGACGCATCCGCAGGCGATACAAAGACCAAACGATCGACTTTCGAGTCAACACGCTGCCGAGTCGTTTTGGCGAAAAAATCTGCCTCCGACTTCTCGATAGCAACGCCACACAACTCGGTCTGGACAAGCTGATCAGTGATCCCCAGGCTCTCGCGCTCGTCAGAGACCTGGGTTCAAAACCATTCGGAATGATCCTGGTCACCGGGCCGACCGGCTCAGGCAAATCGACAACGCTTTACTCCTTATTGGCCGAACGGAACGATCCCGGAATCAATATCTCCACTGTGGAAGATCCGATCGAATACACCTTGCCGGGCATCACCCAGTGCCAGGTGAACCGCGAAAAAGACTTCGACTTCGCCACCGCGTTGCGGGCCTTTATGCGCCAAGACCCGGATGTGCTCCTAGTGGGAGAAACCCGTGATTTAGAAACCGCCAAAACGGCCATCGAAGCGGCACTCACCGGTCACCTCGTTCTGAGCACGCTCCATGCCAATGATGCCTCCAGCACGATTGCTCGNCTGGATGANATGGGNGTNGANCCNTTCATGGTGTCGGCATCCCTNATTGGNATCATTTCCCAACGNCTCTTACGACGNGTNTGCGACAACTGCAAAGAGGCCTATCGACCCGATGAACNGGAGCTGGGACGCTTCGGACTGATGGCGAGCCGAGAAACCAANGTCACCTTTTTCAAGGCCCATCACCCTGAACAACAGGANACGATCTGCCCTAATTGCAAGGGCAGCGGTTANCGAGGGCGGGTGGGGGTCTACGAGGTCTTGCGNGTGCATGANGACATGGCCACGGCNATTTCACGTGGTGCNACCACNGATGTCATCCGNCAGCTGGCGCTGGAATCCGGAATGGTGACTCTGTTGGGTTACAGCCTGGAACTGGTCCGACAAGGACTCACCACCCTGGAAGAAGTGGGNCGAATGATCCTGACGGACTCTGGATTGGAATCTGAGCGCAGGGCCCGAGCCCTCAGCACAATGACCTGTGAAGGCTGCGGGGCTGGTCTCCAGGAAGGTTGGTTGGAATGTCCGTACTGCCTAAGGGAACGTCACTGAGGACTTGGTCGTGGATTTCATGATCGAAGAGTTGATGGAACAACTGGTTCAGGGAGACGGCAGCGACCTCCATCTCGCCACNGGACAACCGCCCTACGGCCGGTTCAGCGGTGACTTGCGGCCCATGGGCGATGAACCACTCACCGAGGAGGAATGCAACAAGCTGATCTTCTCNATGCTGAACAACAGCCAGCGAAAGACGCTGGAACAAACGTGGGAACTCGACTGCGCCTACGGATTAAAGGGGGTAGCCCGGTTCCGCGTGAATGTGTATCGACAAAAGGGAAGTTATGCNGCCTGCCTACGCGCCCTCGGCAGCTCAATCCCCACGGTGGAGATGCTTCAGCTACCACCTGTTGTTCTGGAAACCAGCAAACGTCCGCGAGGGNTNGTNCTCGTNACGGGGCCAACGGGCTCAGGCAANACCACAACNNTGGCNGCCCTTCTCGATCACATCAATCACACCCGCAGTGAACACATCCTCACGATCGAGGACCCCATCGAATTCATTTACCAGAGCGACAAAAGCCTGGTGCACCAACGTCAGCTGAATGAAGACACCCGCAGCTTTGCCAATGCTCTAAAAGCTGCTTTAAGGGAGGACCCAGACGTGATTTTGGTGGGTGAAATGCGTGATCTTGAAACCATTCAGCTCGCCGTGAGCGCAGCCGAAACAGGACATCTGGTGTTTGGAACCCTGCACACCAGTTCCGCGGCTCAAACTGTTGATCGCATGGTGGATGTCTTTCCTCCAGCGCAACANACCCAAATTCGAGTGCAACTTTCNGGCAGTTTGGCAGCNGTNTTCTCACAGACACTGTGTCGNCGTCAAAACCCCGCTCCCGGTCANTTCGGGCGGGTGATGGCNCAGGAAATCTTGATCAACACACCAGCTACGGCCAACCTCATCAGAGAAGGAAAAACCGCTCAGCTTTACTCCCAAATCCAAACCGGCGGTGAACAGGGCATGCAAACCCTGGAAAAAGCGTTNGCCAATTTGATCAAAGACGGCTCNATTTCGCGCAATGAAGGANTGGCTAAGGCAAGCAAGCCTGGAGAACTTGAACGCCTTATCGAAAACTCTTAAACNAGGAGCCCCCAAACCATGGCCACTTTCATCGCCACTTATTTGGGGTCCACCGGTCAACAACGAACGGTGTCAGTCAAAGCAGCGGGAGTCACTGAAGCCAAAAAGCAACTGCGTCGCCGCGGCATCCGCGCAACAGAGCTTCGGCCTGCCACAGAATCAGGCGACTCAAAGGGCTCCCCTGCAGACCATGTTTCATCTGGAGTTCTCTCGTTCGATCTAAGTCGAGCCTTTGAAAAAGCACCAGGCGTAAAAGAAAAAGCGATCTTTGCCAGCAAGTTGGCGGCCCTTGTCGATGCCGGTGTTCCCATCGTGCGCAGTCTCGATTTGATGGCCACCCAGCAAAAACTACCGATGTTCAAGCGGGCGCTAATCAAGGTGAGTTTGGATGTGAATGAGGGCATCGCACTCGCCACTGCGATTCGGCAATGGCCGAAAGTATTCGATCAGCTGAGTGTNGCCATGGTGGAAGCCGGTGAAGCCGGAGGGGTTCTTGATGAGGCACTGAAACGCTTGGCCAAACTCCTGGAAGACACGGCGAAACTTCAAAACCAAATCAAAGGGGCGTTGGGATATCCAGTCGCAGTTCTCGTTATCGCGATCCTGGTNTTNTTGGGNATGACGATCTTTCTCATTCCAACATTTGCAGGAATTTTTGAAGACCTCGGTGCNGAACTTCCGGCCTTNACNCAGTTACTTGTGAACTTCAGCGAATTACTACGCTCCACCGCCTCCNTNTATGCNGCTGGAGCAATTGTTATCGCTATATGGTTATTTACAAGNTTTTANAACACCCACAATGGGCGTAGAAGTATTGATCGACTAGTGCTCAAAGTTCCCCTTTTTGGGGAACTCATNATGATGACGGCTACGGCTCAATTTTGCCGAATCTTTAGTTCACTAACCCGTGCGGGAGTGCCAATNTTGATGGCAATGGAAATCTCAAGTCAAACTGCCGGAAATAGCATTATTTCCGATGCCATTCTCAAATCCCGAACTCTTGTCCAGGAAGGCGTGCTACTCAGCACATCACTAATCCGTCAGAAAGTTTTGCCAGATATGGCTCTAAGCATGCTTGCGATTGGAGAAGAAACAGGCGAAATGGACAAAATGCTGAGCAAAGTTGCAGACTTCTATGAAGATGAAGTGGGAGCGATGGTCAAAGCACTGACTTCAATGCTGGAACCCGCAATGATCGTGGTCGTGGGAGGGATTGTGGGCTCAATTCTTCTAGCAATGTATCTACCAATGTTTACCGTTTTTGATCAAATTCAGTAATCAAACCCGATCCATTCTCTACAAAATATACGAGTTTAGTGATTGCAAGTTTATTTTAGGCCTTTGCAACAGGACTATAGAAATAGGTCAAAGAAGTTTAACTGATCTCATAAAAATTAATTCATCTTTAAATGCTCATTACAAGAAGCGAATGTCATTCTGTTGCCTCAGAAACAACATCATTCAATCGGCTAAGGCAATCGACTGCCCCGCCAACCAGCCTCCGCTCCAACAGGCTTGAAAATTAAATCCCCCCGTCACCCCATCCACATCCAGTAATTCTCCAGCGAGATAAAGGCCAGGACAACGGCGACTTTCCATCGTGGCCAAGTTCACCTCACCCAGATCAACGCCACCAGCGGTGACAAATTCTTCTCCAAAGGGGCCGCGGCCCTGAATNGATAAAGGCTGAGCGCAGAGAATTTCTACCAACCTGCGTTCTGATTTGACAGGGAGCTCGGCCCAACGTCGCTCTCCATCTGCNCCAGCAAGCATTAAAAATGCCTGCCAAAGCCGTCTGGGGAAGTGATCAAAGGGCTTAGCCGCCGCCAAAGTACGCCGCGCTTGCTCCTGTCGCCACTGCTTCAGCCGTTGCTCAACCCCAGATCGCCCCAGGCCAGCACTCCAATCCACCCGAAGTTCCCCCCGATAGCGGCTGCNATGCAANGCGCGCGCGGCAAANGCTGANAGTCGAAGTGTGGCAGGACCACTCAATCCACGGTGGGTGATCAACACTCGGCCGACATGTCGNAAGCGTTGGTTGTTGAGCTTCAGCTCCAAGCCAACATCATCCACAGCGATACCGCTNCAAGCCNTCAGAGCGGACGCCTCCAGNGAAAGGCTGAACAACGACGGGACCGGTGGTACAAGCTGATGACCAAGATTTTCTGCCATCTTGCGGCCGCTGGGATGGCCGCCAGTGGCCAACATCACCTTCTGGGCCGATAACGGCTGGTCCAAGCCGCGGCCATCCACCAAAAAACCGCCCTCAGACTGCACGGATAAACGCTGCACCATCGCCCGCGTTTGCACCTTCACTCCTGCCTTCAGAGCCGCCCGCTTCAGGCACTGAATCACCGCCTCCGAACGGTTCTGCTCCGGAAACATCCGACCATCAGCCTCTTCAATCAGCACTAAGCCACGATCAGCAAACCAAGCGATGGCATCTCCTGCAGCAAACCGGCTAAATACACCTTTCAAAGCCCTCTGACCACGGGGGTAATGACCAACAAGTTCAGCNGGATCCCAACAGGCGTGGGTGACGTTGCAGCGACCACCCCCACTAATCCGAACTTTGCTGAGGAGCTCTGGAGTGGCCTCCAAAACGAGCACGCGTTTGACCCCCTGCTCAGCAGCGGTAATGGCAGCCATAAATCCAGCTGCACCACCACCAATCACTAAAAGATTGCAGGTATCCGCTGCTTCAACTTGCGGGGCGGAAGACGAGGGCGACTCCGTTGTTGCAATAGCGCTTTCCAGTTGGTCGGGGTCCGTCATTAAAAACATGGCCCTGATGACCACCGCAGCGCGAACAGTGATATTCCGTACGCGGGACAATCAGTTTGAAATCTACTTTCGTCTCGATCGCTTGGCTGAGTGGTTGCCAAAAACTGGGCCAACCCGTTCCGCTGTCAAACTTTCCCTCCGACGAAAACAAGGCCAAATCACATCCTGCACAGTGATAGTTACCACTGCGTTTTTCATCATTAAACGGACTTGTAAACGGGCGCTCAGTGCCCTCGTTGCGCAAGACGTTGAAGGCTTCAGGGGATAAGCGCTCTCGCCAAACCTCAGGGCTGAGATCCCACTGAGGGTCATTGGCCTTCGAAGCAGCTTGAACCGTTTTCGGGCGCCACAGACTGCCCAATGCACCAGCTACTGCAGCAAACATCAATGAACGACGGGACAAAACAGGCGAAGTATGAGTCATCAGCTCTGAACCAAAGGGCTTCAGCGGTTCTAATGGATCCATGACCGAGGTTGAACGCCCCGCCACCGTTCCTGCCCATCGCTTCAGCGTGGCGCCAATGCTCGATTGCACAGATCGGCACTTTCGTGTGCTGATGCGACAGATCAGCTGTCGAGCCCTTCTCTACACGGAGATGGTGGTTGCTCAAGCCTTACATCACACCAACAGGCGCGACAGGCTTCTGGATTTCGATCCCATCGAACACCCCATTGCTCTACAGGTGGGCGGCGATGATCCCAATCTCCTTGCCGATGCTGCTCGCCTCGCTTTGGACTGGGGCTATGACGAAATCAATCTGAATGTGGGGTGCCCAAGCCAAAGAGTGCAAGCAGGCAACTTCGGAGCGTGCT
>PCAW01000025.1:0-23859 GCA_002730775.1 Methanobacteriota archaeon
ACTGGGAAAGAGCTCAGGATGTAATGGACTGGGAGTCCACCTTCTAATGTTGTTGAAAGCAATTTGGGGAGTCTATCACGCTGATGGCGGAATTGTTGGTGAACTACGATACGTTTTTGGAAAGTTAAGAGGAACTGCGCATTGTGCTTTGTGTGATATCACTCATTCTTACGTCAGTGAAAAGAAATCCATGAAAGCATGTCGCTCTAGTAGTCCAGTACCTTTTCATCTTGTCCATCTCAATGAACAGAGTGAAGGGCTTCAGTCGATTACAGAGGGAGTAACTCCTTGTGTTGTGGTAGAGACTGATGAAGGGTTTCAAGTGATTCTACAATCTGATGAACTAGAAGAATGTGAAAAGAAAGTAGAATTATTCCAACAAAAGTTAGATTTAGCCCTAAAGCCATTCACTATTAATTGAAAGCTCATCAGTCATTCTGATAAAAAAAGAGCTACTGGAGTTTAATATGTACGAACAGCCTGTTCCGTTATTTCTTGCTCCCATGGCAGGAGTAACGGACCTAGCCTATCGACTATTAGCTAGAGAATGTGGCGCAGATTTGTCCATAACTGAGTTTACTGCTGCATCTGGGCTATCAAGACATGATGCTAGTTCATGGCTTAAAGTTGAATCAGATCGTCGTGAAAAACCATTTATTCCTCAAATATTTGGAGGAGATATTAGTGAAATGGTCACTACGGTAGAATTATTGGAACATAAAGCAGATATTATTGACATAAATTTTGGTTGCCCTGCTCCTAAAGTGTGTAGGAATAACGCAGGCGCAGCATTGCTCAGATCTCCAGATCAAGTAATTGAGATGGTCAGGGCTTGTATTAATGCGACAAATGTACCTATTACTGTAAAGATGCGACTAGGAACTGGCTCAGGCCCTAATACTGCTTTGGAAATTACTCAAAGATTGGAAGATGAAGGTGTGGAAAGAGTATGTGTTCATGGAAGGACATTGAGACAGAGATACTCTGGTGAAGCAGACTGGAAGCAGATCAAAGAAATCGTTGATTCAGTTGATATACCGGTGATTGCCAATGGCGATATTATAGATGCTAAAACGGCTTTATCATGTTTGGAAGTTACAGGTGCAGGCGGGCTAATGATAGGTAGAGGTGCTATAGGCCGCCCAATGATTTTCCATGAAATAAAAAGAGATTTAGGATGGTCTGTAGGTAAACCTCCTTGGGGGGACGACAATATCGCCTCTTCTCGTTTATGGTGCTGGAATAGATATCTTGAATTAAGCTCCGAGTTATATTCTGGTATTAGAAATAAAAATCTGAAACGCCATGCTGTTTCATTTACCAAGGGTCTTCCGGGAGCATCAAAAATGAGAGTAGAATTACATTCAATCCCCAATCAAGAAAAAATGGGTGATCGAGTTAAACAATATCTAGAAGAATTAACTGAAATAGAAACTCTGACTCTCTAACATTACCAGATTTTGACCGTAATGACTGTATCCTATTAGTTGCTGGATAATGTGTGGATGACAGTATATTCATTCTTATCATGCTAGCAGGATTCATTGGAGGTTTTGTAGATAGTGCTGTTGGAGGAGGAGGACTAATTCGCTTGCCTGCCTTATTGGCTGCTGGCCTTCCCTCTCATGTCGCTCTTGCTACTAACAAATTTGGCTCAACATGGGCTGCAGGAATGTCTAGTGCCCAATATTGGATGAGCGGGCTTGTCCCTAAGAAAGCAGCATCAATAGGCTGGATACTCATGTTAATCATGTCTATTTTTGGAGCCCTCGCAGTAACAAAAATCTCTGCCTCTTGGGTAATAAAATTAGTTTTCATTGTTCTATTAATAATGTTCTTGTATGTTTTGTTCAAAAAAGAATTTGGCGTTGAAGAAAATATTCGGGAAGAAAGAGTGCTTCCTGTAACAATCAGTATGTCAACAGTGTTTGGATTTTATGATGGTTTCTTGGGCCCTGGGACTGGTAATTTTCTGATTGCTGGATATGTTAAAGAAGCAGGATTTGACATGAAAAGAGCAGCTGCTACATCGAAGATAGTCAATTTTGGAGGTAATTTAGGCGCTCTGATATTATTTGCCTCAATGGGCTTAGTTGATTATTCAGTAGGCATTCCATTCGCTGTCGTAAATATTGTAGGAGGGTTGCTAGGTTCTACTTACGCACTAAAGTATGGAACTCAATTACTAAGGCCTCTATTTTTGGTTATTTCCTTCACTCTAATTTCGAAAATAGGATATGATATTTTACTTTCCTAAACCAAAATCTTGAAACCAAAGAACCGGCTAAAGTGACCATGTCAAGTGATAATATGTACTATAGGATGATGGGAAATACTGGAATTCAAGTTTCTGTATTATCGTATGGTTTTTGGGCAACTTACGGAGTTAAAGATCGATTACAGGATGATGAAGGAGTAGAAATGGCCAAAGAATGCATGAAAATCGCGCGGAATGCAGGAGTCAATTGTTTCGATCATGCCGAGGCTTATGGTAATCCTAATGGAGAAGCAGAGAGAATTTTTGGAATTGCATTATCTGAACTTCAAGAGGAAGAACCTGAAAAATGGAGACGTTCTGAACTTGTAATCACAACAAAAATATTTTGGGGCGGTAATGGAGTGAATGAATCAGGTCTCTCAAGGAAACATATTATGGAGGGTCTAGATAAATGTTTACAGAGATTACAATTGGATTATGTTGACATGGTATTTTGTCACCGTCCAGACCCATTCACACCTACATCTACAGTTGTTCGTGCTATGACTGACGCAGTGAGAAATGGTTGGGCCACTTCATGGGGTACTTCCGAGTGGTCTGCCGCTCAAATCATGGAGGCAATTTGGTTTGCTAAATCTGAAGGTTTAGAACCACCTATGTATGAACAACCACAATACAATATGCTCCATAGAAGAAGGTTTGAGCAAGAATATTTCCCTCTATTTCAGCCACCGTATAACTATGGATCAACCATATGGTCGCCATTAAGGTCTGGATTTTTAACAGGGAAATATAATGATGGAATTCCTGAAGATTCCCGCCCAACTCAAGAAGGATATGAATGGCTAATCGAAGATTTAGAAATGCGTAAAAAGAATGGTGAAGTTGAAATTGTCAAAAAACTTACAAATTATGCGAATGAAAATTTTAATTGTTCAACTGCTCAATTAGCCTTGGCTTGGTGTCTAAGAAATCAAAATGTCAGCACCATATTACTCGGAGCAACTAAACCTGAGCAAATGATAGAGAACCTCGGTTGCATAGAAGTTGCTGAGAAAATGACGGAACAACATCTGTCTGAAATCGATACTATTCTCGGCAATAAACCCGAGGATTGGGTAGGTTATGGTGGCGCAGGTAATCGCCAAATCCGAACTTTATGAGGAGGTTAATCAATGGAAACAGGGCTTAGTGAAAGTGTAGTATTAGTCACTGGAGGTGCCGGAGGTATTGGGGAGTCAATTTGTAGAGCCTTTGCATCTGAGGGTGCTAAAGTGATAGTACACTATCATGAATCCTCTGAGAACGCTGATAAAATCGCATATGAAATTGATGGTTTTTCAATAAAGGCAGACCTCAGAAATTCAAGTCAGGCTCTAGCATTAATTGATACAATAGTTGAGAATTTTGGTAAATTAGATATCTGTGTTGCTAATGCTGGATATTATCCTTCGGAATCAAAACCTATCTGGGATATTGATGAAGAGAGATGGAATCAAACAATTTCTTCTAATTTGGATGTAGCTGTCAATACGGCTCGTGGTTTNCTTAGAGAAGCATCTCGAACAGGATCAGGTTCNCTTGTATTTGTAGGATCTACTGCTGGAATATATGGAGANTCTGGGCATTCAGACTATGCNGCAGCCAAGGGTGCNATAACTTCAGGACTACTNATGTCTNTTAAAAATGATGTNTCNANANTAGGTAATGTAAGAGTTAATGCAATNGCTCCAGGATGGACAATTACACCTAAAAAAATTNATCANGGTATTAATGATGATTTAGTAGAAAAGGCCACTGCAACGATGTCCTTGAAGAAGTTAGCAACCCCCGAAGATGTTGCTAATGCTGTGGTATCAATNTCTTCTGATTTAATTTCNGGNCATATAACNGGCCAANTTATCGAGGTAGCNGGCGGTATGGAAGGACGTCTTGTATAGTAAAAAGTAATTAGTCNGAATCATTTGCAATATCTTATGNATCGTTTGATATATTTTTCTTCAGCAGGCCGAGCCGAAGCAATAAGAATCGNATTAGATATCTCNAACCTTCCATGGGAGAATGTNATCGTTGATTTTTCNGAATATTCAGAGATGNNAAACTCAAAAAAACTTCCTTGGGGNTTATTACCTGNATTAGANACTCCATNTGGGANATTGAGTGAATCTTCCGCTATATTGAGATACATTGGNAATATGACNTTTCTNAATCCNGATGATGAATGGTTAGCTGCTAAGGTAGATGAGTGCTTAGATGCAATATCAGATATGTCAAATATTCTNACGGAAACCTTCAGAATCAATGATNTTGATGAAAAAATATCTGCAAGAAAAANTCTTGTATCNCCTGGTGGTAAACTGAGNAAATCATANGATATATTTTGTGAGAAGNTAGAGAATTCAAAGACTGGNTGGATTGCAGGNACNGAGAAACCTTCGATAGCCGATATCAGACTATTNTCAGATTNNTTTGGNTTAGTTAGTGGTAATTATGATGGNATTGATACTTCATTAATTGATNGCAGAGANATACTNCTGGATTTTCANTCTAGAGTNTCNTCNATTCCTGAAATTTATTCAAGATANAAGGATATGAAAGAAGACTCTATTCGCTGGGTTTATTGCCCTGATGCATTTACAAAATAATGTTATTTGGTGAGAAAATGAATTTAACAGATNNGTTAGTANTACCCCGAACTGGTAAAGTNTTGAAAAATAGAACGGTACTNGCTGCAATGACCAATAAGCAGAGCCATGAAAANGGTATTCTTTCAGAGGAAGAGAAAAAATGGCTTATNCGTAGAGCAAAAGGAGATTTTGGNATAATTACTACAGCAGCAACNAATGTTACTGAAAATGGAAGAGGTTGGNTTGGAGANATGGGAGTTTGGGGNGANCATCAGATACCAGAACTNACTAATTTAGCNCNTGAATTAAAGAAAACTGGTGCAGTTAGTTTAGCTCAATTATTCCATGGAGGTATGNGAGCNCCTAAGCATATCAATGGAGTNCAACCGATATCTGCTAGTATCAATACNGAACCNGGAATGAACGGAGTTTNCACNAGAGCCCTAAGTCATNAAGAAATTGTAGAAATGGTTCAGTCATTTACCGATGCAGCNGTGAGGTGNCATAAAGCAGGATTTGATGGTGTAGAGTTACATGGTGCTCATTCTTACNTGATTTGTCAGTTTTTAGGTATNGTTACAAANCGTCGTGAAGANNATTGGGGGGGNNATTTAGAAGGNCGAAGTAGATTNTTGAGAGAGATNATCNNGTCTATNCGNAAACAAACAAGTCCCGAGTTTTTAATTGTAGTTCGTATTTCACCAATAATTGAAAAATTAGGTATTTACTTAGAAGATAGCTTACAATTAGCAAGAATACTTTCAGAACTAGAAATTGATATTTTACACATTTCATGCTGGGATGTTTTCCAAAAAGCCGATTCTGACTTAGATAACCGAAGTTTAACTAAGATATTTAGTGAAGTGACTGATAATAAATTACCTTTGATATCTACTGGTGCTGTATGGTCTGCGAAAGATGCTCAGTATGTTATCGACGAAGGTGCTGACTTAGTCGGTGTCGCTAGAGTAGGGATAGCTTACCCTGATTGGCCAAAACATCTCTCCGATATTTCATATTCACCTGAAAAACCTCCTTTTTCTGAGCGCCATCTCCTTGAAGCAGATTTAAGCCCTGTTTTTGTAGAATATATGCGAGCTTGGAAAGGCTTTGTCACTGATGGAAAATAATCACACTTCAAGAGAATCATCTATTCTTTTGGCAACTGTAATTAGTCTACGTATTGTTCTATCTAAACGATTCAGAACTCTTTCTCTTATTTCATCCCCATTTTTGCCTGCTATCCTAAATCCATAAGGCATTCTTCCGCCTAATGTGTTAAGTAATAATTTTTGATTTTCAATTTCTACATCTTCGAGTATCCCCTGTACTCTATCAATACTCAGATTTTTCTTCTTGATACCTGAGATAATTTTCTTTGTTATGTTCGTATCTAATCTACCCAATCCACCTCTTGTGACTAACCACTCTTCACCTCTAGCATCAAACTGTCTCATCAAACCAAGATAGACATCTTGTGCAATTCTATCCGGCATTGCAACTCTTTCAATAATACTCATCTCCAATAATCTTTCAAGGACTCTTTGAACTCTCGATCTTGTTTCATTCAACCTTTCTGCCAACACTAGTAAAGTGATTGGCCTATGACTCTGAGATAACTCAATTGTTATTCTTTTTGCTAGATCATCTTCTGATTTTCCTCTTTCACCATTTAGGCCTAGATCTTCCATTAGAGAGTCAATTCGATCTTTCCCGTCAATTGTAGCACTTGGTTCTGCAATTTTAATCTTAAATCTCCTTTCTTCATCTTCAGGATCAGTAGTCATTCTTTCTTCAGAATCAATAATTAAATCAGACAGTTCTGTAAGGCGTATATCAAGAATTTTCCTTGCCTGAACTCCTAATAACTCTACAGCATTAGCCATTGACCCTCCTCTCAAAACATGAATATGCCACCTTCCCTTAAGTTCAGAAGATACTAGTCCGGATTCTCTTAATCTTAACATCTGATTGTGCATTGCAGTTTGTGATAGTCCACAACAATCCCCCAATTCTTTAGTATTCCAGCCACGAAGTGGTTCTTTCAATAGAGATCCTGTAAACATCCTATGGAGTGCACTAGGTTCATCATTAGTATTCCAAGACTCAGGTTTTCTTCTTACTAGAGATAGTGAATCGATTAACCATTCTAATAGGACTTGAGTATCTTTACTGCCTGTTGGCATCTGTTGTTCTACCAACCTTAGTCTGAACATACAACCTTATGCGATAATTCAGAGTGTAAGAGCATTCTGCTAAACTCTGCATTATTTTGGCGAATCAAGCATACTCTGCTCTTAAGTCGATCCAGTTATATTCAATATTCGAAGTCTTCAATCCAGATAAATGGTCGGCTAATGTCAATTTGTTAGCAGAAATAATACCTCTATTTCTTAGAACGCAAATAGCCGAATGAACTGCAGAACGAGATCTCCCTAAATCTCTAGCCAATTGAGCTTGACTTTCAGGAATACAAGATACTGTAAGTCTTACAACAATCGATTTTTGAAGACTAGATAGACCTACAGGTAACATTGCAGCCGCTCTTTTTTCATCTTTGACACCTGTTCCTAATAATATTTCAATTTGAGCTGGCGCACCTGCATAATAACAAGTCCTTCCATTAACCGGTATTATTGATACAGTTTTTTCGTTAACTAGAACATCTAAGTGGTGCCTAAGAGTACCATTTGCTGCATTCATTCTTCTTTGTAATTCACGGAAATGTAGACCTGGAGATTTTTCTAATGTGGTCAAAATTTTTGCACGTACTGGATGTTCCCAAGGGTGTTCAGTCGGCGAAGAAATTGTACCTTCAGAAATAGGAGGAATTAGTGCGGGTATTAGAGCAGAAATACCCATCGCGGCACCTCCAAGAGCAATAATACCATCGACGGCCCAAGAACGCCTACTGCGCCACTGTTGGAGTAAAGCCATACACACTTTTTTACGAACTAGTCTTTGAAAGAATCGGTTATTTGAGTCGATAATGCTTCATTTATCCATCAATCTTCTGAAACGACCATATCATTATGTATTTTCATATAAGCAACTAATGGCCCCAATAATCTCCCACAATTTCTTCCATGAGTGGTTAATCTGTAGATTACACGTATAGGAGGGCCATCATCAACAACTCTTTCAACCAAACCATTTTCTTGACAAGATCTTAATTTATCTGATAAAGTTCTACTTGAAATTCCTCTTAATAAAGTTCTCAATTCATTGAATCTTTTATCACCAGCTATATACAGAGCTGAAAGAATTTCAGTAGTCCACCTCGAACTGAACATACTGAAAGAAATTACAGCAGCATCTACCTCCCATTCCATATTTTCTTCCCCATCTTCATAATAAGATTGAAAAATTTGTCTAATATCTCTCCCATTATCTTGCACTTGATCTAAGGCCAAATTAATTTTTTTCCAATCTTTATTCGATACATTCATTCGTGTCTGACTCATAATTAACAAATATCCCCAATAGCATCTAGTGTATAAAATACACCTTAGTGTATACTCAAATACTTTCTAATTGATATATTAATGGTCATTGGCTTAGTGTGAAAACTACACTAAGGTGCAGGAGGAAACTAATATGGATAAATGGTTAGAATTATGGTTAGATGAAACAATGGAAGAAATAGAAATCAATAATAAGGAGGAAAAATTATGAGTTTTAACAATATATTGGAACTTGCAATTACAGGTATAGCTGAATATCGTACACCAGCTTGGTCTCAGTCCCCAAGAAGAAAACTTAGAACTCAGAACAAATAGGTTTTGATTAATTTAAGAATTTGTATAACTTGGTCTTCTTCCCTCGATTAGAGCAGACAAACCTTCCAGTGCATCTTCTGATTCAAATATTGTATTTAGATTCGACAACTCTTTGTTCAAGCCTGCATCAAGATCCTCTCCAGTTTCGATTGCTTGATTGAGAAGTTCATTAGCAATACCCAGTGCTATGGGGGCGGTAAAGCCTAGAGACTTAATTTGCCTTGAAGCTAATTTTTCATCTCCCTTGAAATTCTTAGGGATTTTCCCTGACATTATTTCTTCCATATTTTCTTCCTTGTAAAATTCTATTGCAAATTTAGAAATGGGGTGTTCAATATTTTTGGGCTGACAAGGATATTTATTCTGAGGTTTACCTACTTTTGACAATGTAACGACAGTTTCATTAATCGTGGCAGAATCTATTAAATGAGTGATAATACCAAGCGCTGAAGCGACTTTTGAATCGAGGAAATTCCCGGCTAAAACTGCATATCTGGAAGCTTCTATACCACAAATACGCGGAGTTCTTTGTGTTCCTCCCAGGCCTGGAAAAATACCGATACTTGTTTCAGGGAAACGGAATTGCGATCTCCTAGTTCCAATTCTATAGTCACATGATAGTGCCAGTTCTAATCCTCCTCCCAGAGCCAAACCTGTTGTTAGTGCAATAGTTGTTTTCTGAGACTTCTCAAGCTTGTTCAAAACTTCGTGACCGTAAGAAGTGAAATCATAAATATCTTTTATTGAGTCTTCACGAATTTTATCTACGAAGTATTTTACATCAGCTCCTGCAACGAATGCCTTTCCAGCTCCTTCTAGTACTATAGTCGAAATTTCTTTCCGTGCGTTTAGATCGTCAAGAACAGTTCCTAATTGTCTAACAACTTCTTCATTAAGAGCATTCATTGCTTCTGGTCTGTTTAGTACGATTGTCGCAATATCATTATCAATTTTAGTATCTATATAATTAAAATCAAACAATCCCTCTTTTTCTTTTATCCACAATGGCAATTCAAATTTGGCTAATTTAGCGTATTTTTCCGCCATTCTTTTCGTATCTTTGATTCCAATCTTGTTGGCGATTTCGAATGGGCCTTCTGCCCACCTGAGTCCAACCTTTGCTCCTCTATCGACATCTTCAATTGAACATATTTCTTCCTGTACAATTTGAGCAGAAACAGCGAAAATTTGTCCCAACAGTCTCTCACTAATTATTTGTGATGTTTCATCGTCACATTCAGTTATTTCACCAATATTCCACATTCCTGATTCAGCGATAGTTTGTTTTAGGCATTCAGCCCCATAATAACGGGCACAATTCAATTGTTCAGCTAGATAATTTGTGGCATGCAGGGCGATTGACGGGCCAGTCAAATTCATCAAAGCAAATGGACCCATTCCAATATTGAACGTCTTTTCTGCAACGGCGTCAATTTGAGCAATTGAAGCCACGCCCTCATCAACAAGATGACAAGCCTCATTCAACCAAGGAACAAAGAATCTATTTACTACAAATCCTGGTCTATCTTTACAAACAATCACTACTTTACCCATTGTCTTACAGTATTGTTCCACTGCTGCTAATGATTCTGGCGAGGTGGTTTCTGCAGGAATAATCTCAATTAATCTATTTTTTGCTGGATGATAAAAGAAATGTAAACCTACAAATTTATCAGGTCTTCCAGTGGCCTTCGCCAGTTCGTTAACAGACAAGGATGATGTGTTAGATGCAAGAATTGTTTTGTCTCCACATACTCTATCTAGAATATTAAAAACATCTTTCTTAATATTGAAATCTTCGAAAACTGCTTCAATGACTAAATCTGTATCCGGTGCAACATTTTCGGTACCAACAACTCCTGTAATCCGACTTTTTATTTCTTCAACTTTTTCAGGTTTGAAAATTCTTCTTTGAATAGCTTCTTCAAGAAAATCATCGATTATTTTTTCCCCTCTATCTACCCACTGTTTTTCACGATCTACCATTTGAACATTAAATTGTTCTTGTGCAGACTTCTGAGCAATTCCTGAGCCCATGTTTCCCGCGCCGATAATTGCAACTGAATTTACAGTGTTCATGACCTTGCGAGACACAACTCATCCATGAATGCAACGGCGTAATCAACTCAGTCTGTGGAGTAACTTCTTCAATATCTCTTTCTCGTGGGATATAATGATGANCCGGCGCATAGCAGTTTTTTTGGTTGTTTTATTTTTGATTTCTACGGCCCAAACAGTTCAATCAAATTCAACTGGTAAAACCGGAAGTTCATCTTCTGGGTGTTCTTGTCATGGTTCGAGTTCATCGATGAGTGTATCTCTCAACGGCCTTCCTTCATCGGGTTATGAGGCGGTTACAACTTACAGTCTTACATGGGACGGAGGACCTCATATTCCTGGAGCAGGAGGGTTCAATTTAGATGCAAATTTTGGTTCATGGAGTAATTTAGGGAATAATGTCAAACTTGTTAACGGTGAACTAACTCATGATGGGACCTCTTCCCGTACTTGGTCCGCTGATTGGACATCGCCATCTACAGGCTCAGGTACCGTATTTTTCAGTTTAGCAGTTCTTTATGCGAATGGAAATGGAAATAATCAAGGCGATTCTTGGAATACAGGATCTTGGAATTTAGCTGAATCAACTGTCAGTACCAATAATCCTCCCAATGCAACAAATGTTCGTTATGTTCCTTCTACACCTACTAAAGCAACCGGTCTTGGNGTAGAATATGATTACAATGATGCAGATGGAGACTCTGAACAAGGTACTACAATCCGTTGGTTCAGAGACGGTCTTCAAATAGCCCAAATCAATGATATGAAGTCAGTACCTGATGTTTGGATTTCTAAGGGCCAAGAATGGCGTGTAGAGGTTACCCCTTCGGACAATGAAGATCAAGGAGAAACCGTTTCATTAAGTCCAATAATTATTGAAAATACTATTCCAATTGCTAGAAATCTTGAGATCACTCCAGAGTCTCCGACAGATGATGATGACATAAACCTGAATTATGACTATTTTGATTTAGATGGAGATAATGAACAGGACTCTCAGATTCGTTGGTATCTTGANGGTGTTAGAATTATTGATCTCGATGATGTACTTGCTGTGACCTCTTTGATGATTCGTTCTGGTGATGAATGGGAAGCTAGAGTAACTCCATTTGATGGGACATCTTATGGATTAACAAAATCTACAGGATTAATCGTAATAGGTTCATCAAATTCTCCTCCTACTGCTAATGCGTATATTTCTCAAGGTTCTAATGCATATACAGATGATGCACTACAGGTAATTGTAGGTTGGTTTGACTCAGATGGTGACAACCTCGCAGGTACAGAAATTAGATGGTTTAGAGATGGTTACCAAGTTTCTGCATTCAATGACNTGACANGGGTTACANCTGANGCNACCGCGAAAAATCANGTATGGTATGCTAGTGTTAGAGTTTCAGATTCACTGGTGTGGTCTGAGTGGGTAGACGCAGANAGTATCACTATTCTCAATAGTGCTCCCGANGTTACTTCGATTACTATGCTACCNGAAGGTAATCTTACNGCTAACCAAGATTTAANTGTTATTTGGGANCAATCNGATTTAGATGGTGATTNAGAATCTGGTAGTGAAATATATTGGATGNTTAATGGTGAGAGAGAACCAGATTTTGATGGCCTAATGATAATACCTTCAGAATCAGTNTATCGAGATCAACATTGGTCNGTCCAGGTAATTCCTCGTGANGGNGAAGATCTNGGTAGTTCAATGACAACTCCGTCTAGAGTAATAATGAATGGCGCTCCTGAAACTCCAACAATTATTCTAGGTTCNGGTACTACTGGATACTTAGGTGCACCAGACTCATTCCCTGAATTAGGNNTTGCAAATTCTCTAGATGATTTAGTAGTACTNGCATCGTCAATAGATCCNGACGAAGAACCTCTGTTCTNTGANGTAATTTGGTATAGAAATGGGTANCAGGTTCCTGAATTAGATGGAGAATCTTTAGTTCCTTCTGAAAGACTGGAACCTGGACAATTTTGGGAAGTAAAAATTATTGCTANNGATCCTTGGGGATTANCTTCTCAATCATCTGCAATNGTNGAGGTATCTAATTTACCTCCTATTCCCTCTTGGTCTACAATNCCAGAGATATCTATTTCAGGTTCGATGATTATGTTTGATGGTTCATCTTCATTAGATCCTGATGGAACTATCAATAATTGGTTATGGCAGATAAATGGNCAATCATTCTCTGGTTCAAGTGCTGAGNTATTATTGGGNGAGGGNACTCATANAGTNAGGCTGACAGTTACNGATAANTTTGGTTCATCTATTACAGTACAAGATTTATATTCTNTAGGNCCAGTTTCTATGATTAGTAATCTTAATTCAGAAATTAGTNGNACANATATTGANTTAAGTTGGTCGGGTAATNCAGAAGAATATCGAATCTATCGTTCTTCATATTCAACCGAGACATTAGATGAGATGCAACTAGTTGGTGTTACTAANGAGAATAATTGGAATGAAATTGCACCTATAGCTTCGAATTTATATTATGCAGTTACTATTGTAGTAGGTGATAATGAAATATTATGGCTTGATAATGGAACAAATATTATTTCCATCGATGCTTCATCTGTTACTAATTATGTTGATGATTCCCCTTCCGGTTCACTCACTATTTTGTCAATTCCTCTGACAATCATATTCTTGTTGTTAGCATTTTCTAGTTTAGTTATTAGTTTGCGGATTAAGAAAAGGAGGTCTGATTTATGAAATCTAGAATAATCGCATTAAGTGCTATCCTAATTCTACTATTAGCAACATCTTCTGGTGTGGCTAATCCCGGAGGTAAAGGAGATAGTAACAGAGACTATACTTGTGGGGGATCTTGTCATGGCGACCCCAGTCTATCTTCTGATTCAACTGCAATAATAAACGTAGAAATGAAATCTACTGCATATTCCAGTACAACTACTGAGGTCTCAGTCTCAATTAGTGATCTAGATACATCTGATAATGGTTTAGTTGGTATTTTCTTACTCGGTTCAAAGAATGGTAATAATGACAATCCAGAAGATCATGGATGGACAATAATACAAGATCCAAATGGTGGTTCATCTAATTATGTTGAGGTAGTATCTTCAGAAAATCAAGTTACTGTTAGTTGGGTTCTATTGGCGCCTGAAGATTTAGGTGTAAAGGAAATTTATGTTTCAATCCATCATGGTAGTTACTACAATCATAACAGCAAGGCATTCATTGGTGAAACAGACGCTTTCACAGTTAATATTGAACCTATTCCAGAGAATTATCCCACTCTTGCTGATGGTTGGACTTCTCCAGAAGAAAGAATATCTGGAGACTCCTCAACTATCACAGTTAGAACTGTAAATACTGAATCTCTAATGGTATATTGGAGATTATCTGGTGAGTCCCAATCTCACCAAGCAACTGTTGAAATGGTTTCAGAACAGGAATGGGAAGTATCACTTCCTGCAACACTTGGAGATACAAGAATTGAATACCAAATGGTTGCAACTATGGGTGACTTCAGTAATCGTATGCCATGGTTATCTATGGGTACTTCTGAACCATATTTTGACGGTACCTCATTAGGGGCAAACTTACAATCAATTTCATTTGCATTGATTATTCTAGGATTCATGGTATCCTTACAATCTTGGTTCGCCCCTAGAGGAGTTAGGAAAATTGTTGATAATACTACAGAAGTTGATAAATCAATAAACGACGACCAAGAACTGCCAGTTCCAGATTTAGATAATGAATATTGGTCAAGGTTGATGAAATCAGAAGAAAACCCTGGATGGTTATGGGACCCAGTAGAAAATGAATGGGTAGCGGATCCAGCAGTAACCTCAGGAGGTGATGAATGATGTTTATGACTGCATTCCATCATCTTGTAGTAGGATTAGTCGCTGGTTCCGGAGTAATTATGAGTGTTTGTGCTGTTTTAGTGTGGCTTTCTTCTTATATATCAAATCTTGAATCATCAAAATCTACTCTAGATAGAGCAGCATATGTAGCATCAATTTTTACTTTGATAGTAATTCCATTAGCTATGATTTCTGGTAATTATTCTTCAACTAATTCTGGCGGTGCTATGTTCTACAATAAATTTCTTTTCTCCGGAATAGCTTTTGGATTCACATCATCATATTTGGTAGGAAGAGTAAGATTTGGTCCTGAACTTTGGAAATACTCCTCTTTAGCGAACTTACAGATGATTTCAGCATTATTTTCACTAACTTCGATAATGATTTTAGGATCTATAGGTTCAAAAATCACATTGGGAGAATCTACTTTAGACATTCTTCCATTCTGGCCAGATTTTATGAACTCGATAGTAATTAACCAGTGGCTTAGTTTATTCTTAGTAATTATTGGTTTTATTTCAGTAGTAATTTCCTTAAGATCTAGTCCAATGAGAATTTTTCTCAATGATTAAGTACTATTATTTAGTTCTTGATAGATATTATAAATTCTTTCCGCATGCTTTTCACAACTCAAATCTAGAGACTTGATTTTCTCTTTACCTGCTTCAGACCATCTAATCCGCTTTTCCATATTTTTTGCATCTTTCAGGGCTGCATGCCAAATATCTATGTCTTCTCTTGCAATTAATCTACCATTTTCTTTATCGATAATTGTATCTCTGAACCCCCCCTCATTTACATATATTGCAGGGGTGCCAACAGCAAACGCCTCGATAGGGGTTAATCCAAAAGGCTCACCATGCGCTAAACTTATGCTGGCTCTAGCATTTCTCAGTAAAACTATTAATTCATTTTGTGTTAACCTTGGAGCAAACCAAACCTCTACATTACATGATTTTGCATGTTCTTTTAGTTGATTAATATCTTCTGTTTTGCCTCCACCAATATGTGCTAGAGAGAGATTTGTATTTTTTAGTATTGAGATAGTTTCCCAAGTACCTTTTACCCAACTAGCTTTACCAATATTCACAACATAGGGGCCATTTAACTCATTAAAATTACAATTCTCTACATAAATTGAAAAATCGTCTAAGTGAATACTTGGCCACAATAATCCTGCTTCTATATCGTATACTTCTTTGATTCTAGAAACAGTATAATTTGAATTACCACTTATCGAGGATTTCAATCTAGAATTAAAACTCTGTACTCGTAAAATATCTCTTTTTCTTGCCCGGGACAATAAGGTCTTGGTTATTCCAAGATTCCTTTTTGGTTTGCCATCAATTTTCAGATGAAGGACATCTTCATGTAACCCTCTGTGTGGTTCAAGAAGATGGAAATGGACTGGAATTGTACTAGGTATCAAGTCAATAATTGACATCGAACCATCTCCACTTACAACATGAATAAAATCTGAATTATCTATAGCGGCATCTAACCCTTCTATTTTTTTCCATTCGGAGAGACTTGTATCATTATCAAGAACAATTGATATCGGATTTTTTGATACATCCCATGATTTTTTAGGAGAAAGTAGTTCAAAGTCCATTTTTTTACATATCGATATTAATTCACTAACTGGATCAAGTGTTGCAACCTTGATAGAGAATTTTTCCGAAAGAAATGGAATATTTCTAATCAAATCTCTTTCGGCACCCCCCATTGCCGAAAAACAGCCTTTAACAACTAAAAGTCGCGGTTTTGCTGTTGAACCTGACCCCGCATAACTTGACATCTAACTCTTCATCCACTGCTCTCGTTTAAGTCAGATACGCTTTGACGAGTACTGTGGTTAGACGTGTTTTACTAGCTAGGGGGGGTGCTTTAAGATCCAACACCGGTCTTGGTAGAGCACATTTTTCGGTAGTATCATTGTTAGAAAAAACACTGGTTAAGGATTGGACCCTAGCTGGAAATATAGAGCATACAATGGAAGACAATATTTTTTCAAGAGTTTGGAATAGATGGAGGTCTCATCCAATTCTAGTAAAACGAAAAACAGAATCTACAACTGCTGATTTATTACATATTACTGACCAGGAGCAAGCTCATCTAGTACCTAATAATAGTAAAATTCCAGTAGCAGTTACAGTTCATGATTTATTCCATATTAGTCCTAGAAAAATCGCATTAGATAATGGGGTAATCGATGTAGGTGAAAATAATCCTAATTTAATACGCAAATTCGATATCAGTAAACTAAAATCAGGCCTTAATCGTGCAGATTTATTAATCTGTATTTCTGAATCTACACGAAATGAAGTAAAGCGCCTTTTCCCAAATAAGAAAACAGCGCTTGTTAGACACCAAATTGATGTTGATTATTGGGACCCCGAATTAAACCCTAAATCCTCTGAATTGATTAGTGATTTTTATGATTCTGAGAAATGTTTGATAATTACTGTGGGTAGTGATGAACCTAGGAAAAGATTAGGTATAGTAAAAGATATAATTTCACGACTAGACCCGAAGGTGTCAAAAGATATTAATTTAGTAAATATTGGTAGTGAAATTAGATTAGATGAAGATCAGTTAATAGCCTCATTTCAACATGCTGAGGCGTTACTATTTCCTAGTGTGTCAGAGGGTTTTGGTTATCCTCCTGCGGAAGCTATGGCTGCAGGATGTAAAGTATTAGCTTCAGATTCTGCGGCACATAATGAAATCATTCCTAACAATTATCTTTTACCAGTTGATGAAATAAGAGCTTGGGTAGATGCCGTAGAGGTTATTCATTCAGAATGGAAAATGAACAAAGGTCAACAACGTCAAGCAAATAATAATTTAATTCAACATGTTCGAAATTTATTAAGCCCTTCAGCACACGGAACTGCATTGTCTAAGGCTTACGATTCTCTTTTCGAAGAATAGGATTATTGATTATTATGCTCCCTTCATTTAATGTTCTTGGTACTGAATTACAAACATGTTCACTTTCGCCATTGACTGGCTGGTTTAGAGATGGTTGTTGTAACACAGATAGAAGAGATAGAAGTCTTCACACTATTTGCTGTGAAGTTACTAGAGATTTTCTTGATTTCGCTCTATCAAGAGGTAACGATCTAATCACACCAGCCCCTCAGTTTAATTTCCCTGGATTGAAACCTGGAGATAGATGGTGTGTGTGTGCTCAAACTTGGCAAGATGCATATGAGTTAGGTCTTGCCTGCCCTGTTATTCTAGAATCTACTCATGAGGAAACTCTTCAAATTGTCTCACTTTCTTCACTTAAAGAGTGCTCGAAGCAATGAATATTGTATTGTTCAAAAATACAATAACTGTTTAAGCAAATTGTAATTCCGACGCCTGTGCTTCATGTTGATAATCTAAAGAAAGGCTTTGGTTCAGGCAGAAGGAGACTTGAGGTTTTGAAAGGAATAAATCTCAAAGTTGAGAAGGGCGAATTAGTTAGTTTGATGGGGCCTAGTGGTTGTGGTAAGAGTACTTTATTGAATATTATTGGTGGTTTACTCGAGGCTGATTCGGGTAAAATAAATCTGGGGACTTTCGAATATGGTACCAAATCACCGAATAAAGTCGTTGATGTACGCAGAAAGGGAGTGGGTTGGATTTTCCAAGATTTCCATCTTGTTGAGAGACTCACAGCTCTTGATAATGTAATTTTCAGTTTAGAACTATCTGGTGTCCCAACATCCGAAGCAGAAACTAGGGCGCGTAACGCACTTGAAAGAGTAGGATTGGGAGATAGAATGAATTTCATCCCTGATCAATTATCTGGCGGCCAACAACAGAGAGTCGCAGTCGCACGTGCGATATCTGGGTCAAGATCATTAATTCTCGCAGATGAACCTACAGGAAATCTTGATGTTAAGAGTGCTCAAGAAATAATACATCTTTTCCAAGATCTCTGTCGGGATGATGGCATCTCAATTCTGATGGTCACCCACGATCCTCTACAAGCATCTATGGCTGATAGAATGCTACTTCTGAAAGACGGAACTACAGCAGCATCTGATATTCGCTCTGCATGGGGAATCGAGGAGGTGAACTGATGGATTTAAATTCTATGCTTACAGAAGTTATTCCTACAATGATTATCTCTTGGATATTTGTAATGTTGTTCATTGTTACTATTTTACAAATCATTAAAAGATTTCGCATTTTTAAGAAATGGCTCCAAATCCTTTCTGACCCCAAACTCAATTTCGAAAAACATTCCTTGAGTGAATGGATAGATGGATGGGTTGAATCATTTAGACAGAATTTTTTAGCGGCTCCTAATAACCTACGTTTGGCTATTCAAAGCGCATGGAGAGGGAGGGAAAGAGGATTAGCAATTTTCTCAGGTGTATTTCTCGCGTCACTTGTGATGACCACTGTTTTAGGATACGCTGTAGGACTTAATCAAACATTTTTCCAAGCCTCACTTGGAAACGATGTATTTGATGCAAAGATAGATTTTCAAGAGGACCCGACAGGAAATTGGGAAGGTCGAACTAATAATTCCTCAGTATGGGAATCATTTTGTGACGATCTTACAGATAGAGATGAGTTTTCAGATTGTGGTCTTGTTTTTGGGCGTCAAGGAATACGAATTTCTGGATTTTTTGATTCAGATTTTGCTAATCCACAGCCTTTGAATGTGGAATTAATCAATAGTACAACTTCTGATTGGTCAAATGTAAGCTGGGATTATACNGAAGCNTCNGAAAATGGNCCACCAATNAANGATCANCGTACAATAAGATTCTATGGTGANGGNATTTGGGATGGTGAANTAGGCAAGAGACATGCNGANNNGGTAATTTTTGGAGATTGGCCTTCNACTCCGNTTGATGCNGNAAATAATAGATCAGTCGTTTTNCCATCTAAAATAGCAAGTGCGGCNGGTATCGAGATAAATGGAAAGATAGATGCTCTTACATTTTCTTATGTAANAGAAACTTATNAGATTAGTGAAGCAGTAGAGGCATTTGAAGAATGTNANACTATTCTTGANCCTAATTANGAGGTTGANAGANTATTNTGNAAAGACACTNTNACNGTAACNAANCTNACACTTGCAGCAATTTATGAAGAGAGTTTTGGNAANCCTACATTACTTTTCAATCCNGTAATGGTTACNGANTCTGTACTTACTGATGAGCAGAAAACAATTCTNATGCAGAATGATCATGGATATCTNGGTGTATCAGTNGATNGAACCCAACTACCAACATCTTCNACTCGTGACGCAACANATTGGCTNANNGATTTNCAAAANAATTTGGAATCAACAGAGGGTTTTGTCCCAGTATATGATTCAAATGGAAATGAAACAGGTACTGAAAAATCTTCAGTTCCTCGCTATTTTGAAATAAATAATGGCTCTGAAGTGATTCTGATATCTGTAGAATATGTAGATCTAATCTCAGGTTCAATAACTTTCCTTAATATTTTCTTGGGTATAATCCAAGTCTTCGATTATATCCTAGTAATACCTATAGTCGCGCTTTCATTTGTAGTATTACTTTATGGATTACAACTTTCTCTGGAGCAGAGAAGAAGAGAAGTTGCCATTCATAGAGTAATTGGAGGGACTCAGGATACTTTGTCTAGGATGATGATGATTGAAGTTCTTGCAATAGGTTCNGTGGCCTGGGGATTAGGTTACCTACTTGCGACNGGTGCTGTTGAAATTGTACTTCGAGCTGTCGGTTTCCTCAGATTTACGGAAGAAGGAGATTTTGCTGTTGATCCNATTCTGAGTGTTATTTCAACAGTACTAGTAGGTTTACTAACCTTAGCGATTGCATTTTGGAGAGGATCTGTAACTACAAAAAGATTCCTCAATATGGAAATTGATGAAGGTGTAAGGAAAGTTAGTAACGAAAGAGAACCTTTCTACTTATTGCACTATACCACCTTTGTTATTGGTATCTTTGCATTTACGGAGAGCTGGATTCAATCTAATGGTGGATACGGACCAATTGGTAGTGGAGGACTAGTGACTAATTTTATTCTTAACGCAATTCTTCTCTTGTTGGGACCATTCTTCCTTTGGATTGGGGGTGCACTAGTTCTTTCTCAAATCGGGGCATCTGGACCTCAAATATTGAATCGTTTATTCGGCTGGTCTCCAGCAATTTCTGATATAAGAAGAGGTCTGAGTGGTTCAGGTTCAAGTTCTTCTGTAAGCCGTTTATCGTTGATTCTTTTGTTGACTCTATCGATAGTAACTTTGGCTGCAGTACAGGGTCACACTGGGACAATGGTCGATGAAAGGACAACTAATGCCCAGAACGGTGCAGATTTGATGGTTCAATTTGATAGTTCATTAACTGAAGAAGAAGCNCGCAATCAAATCATGCTTTCGATAAATTCTATCGGTGACAATGATATCACTGATATNTCTTCAATGACTTCTGTAGCTAGGACTNTGACTCAGACCAAAGAGGAAGGGAATTTGCTACTTACTTGGGTTGTATTTGATGGTCACCAGAACACATTAATTTGGGATACTCAGGCAATTCCTGGAAATGATATTGAAGATATGTCGGAGACGTGGCGTCTCGGCGGATATACTGCTGGCACTGCTGCTCGTGAATCTCTGGACTTCCCTTCAATAGGCAAATCATTGACATTGCAATACACTACATACGAGTTAAATGAATTTGGACTTCCTGTTGAAACTGGTACTACTGAATCTACAGTAAATTATGCTGGTCGTCATCAATGGGTACCAGGNATTACCTCAATAGAGGCTTCCTCNGCAATAGTAATTGGTGAGAGTTCTTACAGAGAACTAGTAGGTGACCAAATTGTTGATTCACATACATCTTCGATATGGATGTTTGAATTGTGTGATGAAACCAATACAGATTGTGCAAAGGCACTGGAACTTTTGAGTGCGGATATAAAGAGTAATAGTGGAGTAGTTTCTGCATCGGATTGGTCAACAGCTCATGAAGAAAATGAGCGTAATGGTGGTTTGATATTCGGAACACCTGGGTTACTTAGCATGATGTTCGTGGTAGCCGCTCTAGCATCCATATCATCTGCATTCGTATTCCTTTCTCTAGTTTTGAGCCAGAGAAAAAGAGAATTAGCAATATTACAAGCAATAGGAGCAAGTCCTAATCAGGTTATTCGCCTAGTACTTTTCGAGATAATGTCTATTCTTCTTGTTAGCATGGTTTTGGGTGTTACCCTTGGTCTAGCGGTTTCAGAATCATTCAANGGNTTCTTTAGTGTGTTTGGNTTTATTTTCCAATTATTCCTTGGTCAGAGTAACCCTATTGATAGAGATTTAGTTTGGCCATGGTTTGAAATAATTGCAGTTAATGGATTGGTTCTCATAGCAGTGATTATATCGTTACTATTTACGACTAGGAGAGCGCTTGACTCTGATTTGGCTACAGTTCTAAAAGGTGAGTAATATGTCTGAAAAAGCAAATGAAATACTACGTGCAAACTCTATTTATCACGTATATGAGTCAAATGCAGAAGATGGTAATGTAGTCGCGCTTAGAGGTCTCAATGTTTCTATTCTTGAAGGAGAAGCAGTTGCAGTTGTCGGTCCGTCTGGATCTGGTAAGTCAACGCTACTCAAGTGCCTTGGTGGATTGATGAAACCATCAGCAGGGTCTGTGGAGTTAGCTGGAACNCGAATGACTAGATTAACTGGTAAACAATTGGTTAAGTTAAGACAGGANACAGTTTCTTTCATTTTCCAAGATTCTAACTTACTTCCTCATCTTAATGCGCTTGATAATGTTGCCCAGCCTCTAATNCATCAAGGAGTTCTTGCAAGAAAGGCACGACCAAAGGCACAGGCACTTCTAGATAAACTCGGTATGGGAGAGAGATCGTACGGAATGCCAGAAGAACTTTCTGGGGGTGAGCAACAAAGAGTTGCAATTGCTAGGGCATTAATTACAGATCCAAAATTAATCTTGGCNGATGAGCCTACNGGTGCCTTAGATCCAATAACAAGTAGAGAAGTTCTNCAGTTATTCAAAACACTCCACAAAGAAAGTGAAGTTGCATTNCTNTTAGTTACTCACAATCGTGAAGTAGCCTCTTTCTGTGAGCGCTCTCTAGAACTCAGAGAAGGNCGTTTCATTGCTCAGCATGGTACTGATGTAGACATTGGTGACNTATCAGATTCAAGAGAATTAATTATTGATGANACAGGTACAATAACTCTTCCTCCAGATGTTCTNCTTGGCTTNGGAGGCCCTGGTCGATTTGAAATGTCCGAGATTGATAGAGATTATCTTCATTTAGAGAGAGTTGATGAAGATAAGGTATCAGTGTCTTCAGGAACTAATGCAATGGTATTATCTTCTCNTTGTCCAGCATGTAAATATGANTATGCAGGAAGCGAAGATCAGTTATGTCCTGAATGTGGTTCNAGTAGACCTATGATACANGCCTANATTGTCCCTAGAGTTGTGGNAGTGTAAATTTCTGAGGTTTCGCTATACCCAAATCTNTCGGTAAATCTCTAATTTTTGTNGGNAAAGTNACTGGAANCATTTCTTTTCCAATTAGTGCAACCCTGCTCTCTCTACGGTCAGATAGAACTTCTCTTCCAACTAATGGNGCTAGATTTCTCGAGAAATCCATAACTTCATCATGAGAAGGCATATTTTCAATAGTATGGTTAGATTGTGAATTTCCTACNTANATGTAACCTTTCGCCTCAATAAAATCTGGNTCAGCTATATTNTCNAGTCTTGCATAGTCTNTCCAGTGACCGAGTGATTCTCCTTTGATTAGTGTGTGTCTACAAACTGTTCTTGTGTCCAAACTTGGAAGAAGTTCCAATGTTTGTTCTAATTTCTCAAAGGCTGACTGATCAAACTTTGGTTTACATATTCTATCAAAAATTTCTTTGTTTGGCGCATCTACACTAACATAGAGTTGAGTTGGTAGTGTATCCAGTTTTTCAATTACTTTCGGTAAAGAGCCATTAGTTACCAAAAATGTTGAAACCCCATGTTGATGACAAATATCTAGGAATTCTCCTAAGCGAGAATATAGAGTAGGCTCCCCATTAAGAGATATTGCAACATGCTTTGGATCTTGAGCATCTAACCATTTTTCCCTAGGGACAGACGGATGGCCTCCAAAACCTGTCAATAATCTTCTATGTGCCTTTACTGATTGCAAGAATAATTCATAGGGGTCATCATCAATTTTTGTCAAAGCATCAGAATGTGGTTCTCTCCAACAATATGTACATGCTAAATTACAGGTATCTACATTGGGAGCCATTTGCATACAGCCATGACTTTCAATTCCGTAAAATGTACCTTTGTAA
>PCAW01000026.1:0-20232 GCA_002730775.1 Methanobacteriota archaeon
ACCCGTCGCAACCCGAGAGCGTGCAATTGCCAAGTGCACGCTAAGCGGAAGATACCCGCTGATCTGGGTTCAAATCCCAGTGCCCCCACCACTTAAAATTAGACTTTTAATTTACAATTTAGATACTACAAGGGGTAGGTTTGAAGGATAAATTATACTTGCAGTAACTCATGGGCAGGGGAGTCGTCGCAATTTTTCTGGTATTGTTACTAGTGATACCGTTAACTGGGAGCATTGCTGAGGGCCATAGTCATGATGACCATTCAAATGATTTCCAAATAATTAATTCCGGCGAAACCACTGATATACCACTGCAAAAATCAATTCCTTGGGGGGACTCGATTCCTTGGTGGGAAACTACTATGTTAGACGCCGATAGAGATGGAGTTCATGATTCTCTTGCAGATGAAACAGGAATAGTAAATATTGGAATATCATATTCTAGAGATGTTCGAGAATCAGATATCGATTCACTTTCTTTAATGGGAATAAATATTAATTTAGAATTACCATCTGTTGATTCGCTTTTAATTGGAGGAATTCATGTAGATAAAATAGAAGGAATTTCTAATCTTGATGGCGTAGTCATGATTGAAAGATATGGTTCAGTTGTATTCTATGGAGATATTCAAACACCTTCTGTCAAAGCCAAGAATTCTTCAGAGTACTCTCTAGGTGCATGGGATCTAGGCGTAAGTGGGAATGGCATGAATATAGCACTAGTAGATACTGGTGTAGATAATGAACACCCAGGTCTTAGTGATAAATTTGTCGCAGGTTATGATGCGGTTTGTTATGTCCATACAGATCCAACCTGCCTTCTTTCAAACCCACTTAGAGAAGATGATGGTTCTTTCGATCCAGATGATGCTAATCAGCATGGGACCGCATGTATGGGGATGGCTAGTGCGACCGGTATTGAGGCCGATGGGAGCCAGTCTGAATTTTACGGGGCCGCTCCTAACGCGACTTTAGTTGACATAAGAATCGGTACTGATGTGGGGGCGGGTCCCTTTGAAAATTATCTATTAGAACAGGAATTTTATGAATCAGCAATGAATGGTCTGCAATGGGTTATTGACCATCGTGATGATGAATGGCCAGGAGTTTCGGAAGAATTTTATGGAATTGATATAATTTCATTATCTTGGGGCATTACAAGTCATGAGAATGGTGGTTCAGACGGTTCTGATATGCATAGTCGAATCTTAGATGAAGCTATGATTGCAGGAATCATTGTTTCAGTTGCTGCAGGAAATGATGGCCCGAATAACGATGGTCTTTCTGGAATGGGTTCTTCAGATTTATCGGTCACCGTGGGAGCTACTGATGATCAGAATACAGTAGCTCGTGAAGATGATACGATTGCTGATTATTCCTCTCGAGGTCCGAGAAAGGATAATGGCGATGGAAATCCTCTAAATGAATTGAAACCGGAAATTAGTGCACCGGGTTCTAATATAGTTCAGGCTGAAGGTTGCGTTACTAGTGGAGGATGCTCGAATTTAATTAATGACGCTTCAGAGAATTCCTATACTGGCCGTGGTTCAGGTACTTCCTATGCGACACCTTCTGTTTCAGGAGTGATGGCACTTGTGTGGGAAGCAAACGAGAATCTAACTACAATGCAACTCAAAGAAATTTTGAAACAAACTGCTGAGAGACGTGGTGAGCCAAGTCTTCCAGAAGTCGATCCCTATTGGAATAGAGATTTCGGATTTGGTATGGTAGACGCTTATGCTGCTACATTACTAGCTATCCATCTAAAAGAAACCGGAACAACTGAATTAGTTGATCCCGGAATTCAGAATCATCTTTTATCATTTAATGAGACTGATAATGTAAAACTAGTCGGGCATTCTTGGAGCACATCAGGTTCAGTAGAATCTGTGAATTTTAGAATAGATGGTGGAGACTGGATAGAGGCTAATTTCAATTCTTCAATAATTGAAGTAGGCCCAATTACTCCTTTCGAATGGTATGTTGAAGTAGATTCAAATAAATTCTCAAGCGGAACTCATACATTAGAAGTAGTCGCGTTTTCATCATCTCAACAGTCTCTTCCAATAGTTGTTCAATTTGAGAGCACTGGTGAGTCAACCTCTGCATATGATTTCTCAAGTATGATATATATTTTGATTGCAATTATTAGTATTACTTGGTTATCCATATTTTTATCGATAAAACTAGGCTATGTAACGAAATTTTCAGCATTATTGCCTAAATTGAAGCCAGAAAATAACTCTCCTATGGACGCAGAAATTATTGAATAATGGAAGTCCACTATACATTCCTTTCATATCTCGGTGCATATGTCCGTGGGTCGTGGTGCGCTTCTCAGACAGAGCAAATAGTATTCGTCCGACAGGTGTTAGACGGATGTTTGATCTTGCAGGCGATGATGCAATTCAGTTTGGTTTAGGAGAGCCCGATTTCCAACCTCCTTCAATCGCAATAAAGGCCTTCTCAAAGGCGATGGAAGATGGTAGAAACAAATATACTACTACAGCCGGTCTCCCAGAATTAAGGAAAAAAGTAGCTCAAACGTGGCATCATAGAGATTCTGGTTTAGATGAAAGAAATGTATGTATTACTATGAGTGGAACTAACGCATTACTGGATATTTTTCTTGCATTAGTAAATCCTGGAGACAATGTATTAATTCCAGAACCATATTTTCCATTATACCCTACTGACGTGGTTCTTTGTGGAGGTGAGGCAAACATGTATCCTTGTCACTTTGAGAATGGTTTCGTTCCCACTATTGAGGATTTACAATCCCGTGTGAATGAAAATACTATTGCTATTCTTTACAACTTCCCTAGTAATCCAACTGGAGGTAATGTAACTGAAGAACAGAGAGACGATCTTGTCCAGTTCGCTCAAGAAAATGATCTATGGCTGATTACTGATGAGGTTTATGATAAGATAGTTTACGATACTGAACATGTTTCATTCCTAGGAGCAGGCTATGAAAAAGTGATAATGATTAACTCTTTTTCTAAGACATTTGCGATGACCGGATGGAGAATCGGCTATCTGTTATCTCCCGATTTGGAAGCAATGGGGCAATTGACAAAAATGCAGTATTATGTAACTGCTTGTAGTAATGATGCCATGCAATATGCGGTTTTAGAAGCTTTAGAAAAAGCGAGTGATTATCCTGCAGAGATGTGTGCGGAATTTAAAAAGAGAAGAGATTTAATTTGTGATAGATTAAATTCAATGCCAAATGTATCTTGCAACATCCCAACTGGTGCATTTTATGTATTTCCAAAGTTTGATATCCCGGGTTATACAAGTGAACAATTGGCTATGAAAATGTTAGAGGGGGGTGTTCTATGTTCTCCAGGTACTGCATTCGGAAATGCTGGAGAAGGGCATTTACGATTCGCTTACACAATTTGTCAAGAGGACATATCTAGAGGGATGGATAGAGTCGAAGAAATTATTTCGAAATTGATTTAGGCGTTAATATGAGTATCTTTCTTTCATATGGCTCTGGAATAGTTGCCTTAATTCTTTCATGGTTTTTACTTAAGGATTTAATCTATGCCAGTATCTGCGTTCTAATTTTTTCTTCATTATTTTTATACCTATACGGTCCCAATTCTATCGCTTTTTCTCTGTGTTTATGTAATGGTTGGATACTATTGAATAAATTAGTTGAACGTTTATTTCCATTAAATAATTAATCAAATAAATCGAATGGCACATCAATCATTCTTGATCCTTCTTCGTCTTTTGTATCCATAGAAATAATGTCAATTTTTTTTTCATTGAAATCAATTTTCTCTTCATTTTGTGTTATTATTTCTTCATTTTCTTTTGGTTCAGGAAGGCTCTGTTGAGACAGGTTTTCTAAATTATCTTCTTTATCCTTCATCCATTGGGAAAGCCCATTTGATCCACCTAATACACTGATTGTAGTAAATGCTGCCATAGGTAACACAGAAATTGCTACTAAGAAATCAATAATTGCTGTTTGTGGAACTTCTGCTTCAGGCGCTACAAAGTTCAAAATCACGCCTTCTAATTGAACATCATGCCATTGTGAAATATCAATTCCTAATGATGTTAATGAAAATTGAAGTATTATTCTTGCACATGCCCACAAAATAATCACTGGTAGAACCCAAGAAATTTTAGTTACTCTCCATAGAATTTTTCTAAAAATCGCTGCGTATTCAATAAATTGTAAGGAAATAACTGGTTGGACTCTAAATGACACCCATAAGCCAATAATATAGCCAATCATACCTAACTCGAATGCACTATCTTTCCTAATCAAGTCATCTGGAATACCTTCCATAATTATTAATGGGATTGAAATTAACAGCACTTGTGATGGAACTGCAAGTAATTGCAACCCTCCATGTACTGCAAATAATTCTGAATGATCATTCTTTATTCTCTTTGCTACTAATCTACTCATTTTCCCATATGGGCTTGAGTAAGCAGCCATTTTTGATCTATCAATAAGTTCCGGGTCATACTTTCTTCTACTAAGTCCGAGAGTGGCAATCCAACCTCCTCTTTCAACAACAGGAGATGGTCGATAACCTCCGATGATTAATGCCATGGTAAGACAAATAATTCCATACGTCAATCCCGAAATCAGAATCCATTGAAATAATTCAGTTCTTATTGATATTCCAAAATTTTCTCTATCTATCTCTATTAAATATGTTAGAGAGAAACCAATTATTGGTATAATTGTAATCTGAATAAGTAAAATCAGTGATAATCCCAATCTATGAGAAAGACTGGCCCTACCTTCCATATTCTGCACGCAACTCAATTAATGCATAAGTCCTTCATTGATTTTCAATCTTCAGACATAGTTTTCATTGATATTTTCAATTATTCAATTACTACCTTGATTAAATTAGTTACAAACTTTTACCCCCAACCTTCTTACACGATTTCTATACCGAACAGACTTGTTAATCATGCGTATGCTAACTCCAATCTTTGTGTTGTCAATTTTGATTATGATGAGTTTATCACCTTTATTTATTAATTCTGAATTAGATGAAAATGAAAATAGGGAGGACATAGGGCCTAAATCTTTGATTGATTTCGAGATTACATCAATAGAAATTGGAAACCAAACAAGAAATGCTAAAGAATGGACTCAGCCTGATGGATCAATAGTTGAATATATCATGAGAGATGAAACAATTCAAATTAATGTAACTTATACTCAGGCGGGTTCTTCTGGTCAACCAGCAGCTGCAGAGGGGTACCTTCAGATTTGGCATCCTGTCGGCTTCATGATAGCAGAATATAATGTCAGTATGCTTCTTTCAGGTTTCCAATCTGTGAAAGCAAACTTTGTTTGGACACCTAGCTCTGCACATAGTGTATTAGATGAAAATGGATATTTAGAAGGAGGAATTATACTTAGAGGTATAGTTGATGGCGGATTGGCTGATGATACGGAATCTAACAATGAATTAGATAGATTAATTCCAGTCGCAATATGGAACGATCCAATGGAAAATGGTTTTTGTGGCGATGTAGATGGAGATAATGTGATTGATTGTACAAATCAACTACAAGCAAATGTACCTACTTGGGTAGGTGCAGGATATGATTCTACTGGGCAATTATCGTCTAATCCAGATAGTTTTGGCCATTGGAGAATGGAAAACGCATCAAGTGAAGAAGGTGAAAATCACTGGCGAGTTTCTCGTCCTGGTGCAAATTATGCTAGTAATAGAAATGATAGACTTTGGTGGGGATGGTTTACTCCATTTGACAATTGTAATGAGCCCGGTCATGGTCTAGGATTAGGTACTCTAGACTCTGCAGTAAGTTCGAATTATGGTAATAATTTCTGCAAAATTCGACTAAAGGGTTTCGATTTCTTGACTATTCAGTTAGTAACAAATGCTTGGGGCGAAATGGCTGCGGGTGATGAAATGAGAATTGAAGCAGATTCAGGTGGAGCCAAAGAGTTCTATAATTTCTCATCTCAATCTCTGTCAACTACTGGAGACTGGTCTCAGTTAGTTTGGAATATGACTGAAGTACATCCATCCGCTGAGTATACTTTAGCATTCAAATTTGATTCAAATAGTTCTTTTGCAAGCCAAGGGATACAAATCGACTCATTCATTATTTTCGCCATTGAGAAAGTACCTGAATATACTTTAGATTTTGATTGTAATGATCCTCTTCCTAATTCTTACTTAGTAGTTCCATCTGACCCTAATCCTCCGTCTCTATATTGTAATATTAAGAATAATGGATATGTAGATATTACTCTGAGGCTTTACACAGAAGTTACAAACCGTTCATGGATGTATGATTTCCCATTACGTATAGATTCCAACAATCCAGTAGATCACGACAATTATGTTATCAGCAAAGTGATACCTGCACTGACTTATATGGATACTTGGTTCAATCTTACAATACCTGATGGTTCAGGCGTTCAAGATTTATTCTGGAATGTATGGGTGAATGATGGAGTTACTAACCTCTCAAAAGAATATGTCAGCTTACCTGTTTCTGTAATGCCTGCCTATTCAAGTAAGTTAAGCCAGGTTACATTACAGAACCCTGCAGCAACTCTAGAACCTGGGGCAAGTGGAGTGATACCAATGTCTTTCAAAAACACTGGTAATCAAATAGCAACTTGGAGTTTTGATGCGGCCTTCCCGAATATAGACTGGGTAGACAATGCCGATATTAAATGGTATTACAATGGTTCAGAAGTTTCTACACTCGAATTGGCTTTAACAGATGATATCTTAATTGATGCTGTAATTACAGCTCCTCCTCAAGTCTCTCCTGGTACTTACTCAGTTACATTACTTGCATCAGGCGTTTCGCCTGCCCAATATCTTGCTGAGTGGCAAGTAAATATAGTCGTTCCAGTTTATTCTGAGTTAGTCATTGAACCAGAAGTTTTCAACCTAGTTGCTCCTGCTGATAATTCTCTGAGATTAATAGAAATTAGGTTGATTAATAATGGTAATTCTGCTGAGTCTTTCGATTTAAGTATTCAATCTGATTGGAAATTAGGTCTTGAAATGAATACTGAACAGACCTTTGAGATTGATCCCTTTGGTGGAGACACCACAGTTACAATGCTTCTCCCGATGCCATATGGAATTTTATCTGAAACTTATTCAATAATCTTGACTGCATCAAGTAAATTGAATACAGATTATCAAATGTCGTCTCAAATGTTGTTGACAGTACCACAAACAAATCTAGTTGAAGTTGAAGACTTAGATATGTTAGATGAGGTTTTCCGTGGTGGGGATGACCCTAGAACTGTTAATTGGCGTATTTGGAATAGAGGAAACGTTGCAGATTCTTTCGAAATTTCTTTTGATCATTTTTCAGATGTTTCTGCATCTGCTGTAGGGCTCAATGATGGTAAGACTCCATATATATCTCCTGGTGAATCTCACAATCTTACTGTAAGATATTCTTTCGGTCAATTGACTTTCGGTGACAGAACGATTTCGATGACGGCTACCAGTGTCCTTTCCCAGACATCTGAATCTCCAGTTTCTGGTGTAGGAAACGCAGATTTTCAAGTCGGCGCTCAAGGTTGGATTACACTCAATCCTCCTGGTACAATTGAGATTAGAGAAGGCGGTAATGATATTGAAATTACTTTTACTGTAAAGAATGAGCATCCAACTGATGCTCAGTTGCTGAGGGCCGATATTGATAGAAACTCTAATATTTTTTATAATATAGTTGACGCTAGGGTTGATACAGGTGATCAAAACTTTGTTTTAGAGGCCCAATCAATGAGAGAAATCACAGTTTTCTTAACTGCTACTGATGAGAATTTAAGAAATCTTAATAATAACTCAGAGATATTCAAATTACCTCTCAATGTTGATGGAGATATAGATAAGGTTTCAATGTCTGCTAGTATTGAAATGTTCAAAATCGACCCAGTAGATACAGGGACAAATGCTGGAGAATATGCCGGTTTGGCAGGTAATATCATTTTCATATTAGTCGGGTTAGTAATTTTAGTTGCAGTCTTATTAGCAACTTTCAGAATAATACGCAGTGCTTCTTCACCTTTAGAAGAAATCTCGACTTTTGACGACTATGAATATACTCAGGGTAATCCCTTCAATCTACCTAGTTTACCAACTGCTCCTGAATTACCTTCGGAAGACAAGGTGGCAAATTCAATGTATGGCGGTTCAGAAGAAATATTCAAACAACCCCCGCCACCAATAGCTAATCAAGAAATGCCTGTTGAAGAATCAAAGCCTGATGGAAGAAATATTGTTCCAGAAATTCCCGAATCAGGGCTTCCTGAGGGCTGGACAATGGAACAATGGGAACATTACGGTCAAGCATGGATTAATCAACAGAATGAATCTTAAATCATAGTTTTTTGATTCCAACTATTGTGGGAGGCCTTATGAGGGTCTCTTAAGTGGCCCGAATCCCAATACAGGTGGCTGATTTCTAATGTACAATGGACAACAACCAATTTTTATCCTAAAAGAAGGAACTGAAAGAACCAGTGGGCGTTCAGCTCAGAGTAATAATATTGCTGCAGCAAAGGCAGTAGCGGACTCTGTCCGTTCAACTTTAGGTCCAAAAGGAATGGACAAAATGCTAGTTGATGGAATGGGTGATGTTGTAATTACGAACGATGGTGCTACAATACTAAAGCAAATGGATATCACTAACCCTGCTGCAAAAATGATTATTGAAGTCGCCAAAACACAGGAACAACATTGTTTTGATGGTACTACAAGCGCTGTAGTAATTGCTGGTGAATTATTGAAGAGAAGTGAAGATTTAATTGATCAGAATGTGCATCCTACAGTTATTTGTGAAGGCTTCCGTTTAGCCGCAGAAAAAGCGGCTGAATTAATTGAAAGTCATTCCCTTGAAATCAATGAACAAATGCTTTCAGAAGTCGCTAAAACTGCATTGACAGGTAAGAGTGCAGGGGCAGTCAAAGAATTCTTGGCAGACATATGTGTTAGAGCAGTTCTTTCAGTCGCCCAGGAAGTTGATGGAGATATAGTTGTAGATCTTGATGATGTTAAAGTTGAGAAGAAACAAGGAGGCTCAATAGGTAGTAGCACTCTAGTTGATGGTATTATTTTAGATAAAGAAAGAGTCCACTCAGGTATGCCTAAAATCGTCAATGATGCTAAAATCGCACTTATTAATTCAGCAATAGAAGTCAAGAAAACAGAAGTAGACGCTAAGATTCAGATNACTGACCCAAATATGTTNTCTCAGTTTTTAGATGAGGAAGAATCNTATCTAAAATCTTTAGTTGAAACAATAAAATCTTCAGGCGCAACAGTAGTAATTTGCCAAAAAGGAATTGATGATCTAGCTCAACATTATATGTCAAAATCAGGTTTAATGGCAATAAGGAGAGCTAAGAAAAGTGATATGGAGGCACTTTCCAAAGCAACAGGGGGAAAAATCATCACTAATATTGATGATTTATCATCTGATGATTTAGGTTATGCCTCTAAAGTTGATGAACGCAAAATAGGTGAATCAGATATGATTTTTATCACTGGTTGTAAAGATGCTAAGAGTGTTTCAGTCCTTCTTAGAGGTGGTACAGAACATGTAATAGACGAAATCAATCGTGCTTTTGACGATGCAATTGGCGTAGTAGCTGTTGCATACGAAGATGGAGCAGTGCTGACTGGCGGAGGTTCAGTACTTGCAGCAATTAGTCGGTCATTAAGATCTTATGCTGAAGGAATTGGAGGTAGAGAACAAATGGCAATTGAGGCATTTTCAGGTGCTTTAGAAGTAATTCCTAGGACATTAGCTGAAAACGCCGGATTGGACCCAGTAAATACTATTATTGATTTAAGAAAAGCACATTCAGAGGGGAAATCTGAGTTTGGAGTTAATGTTTACGAAGGAGGTGTAGCTAATATGGCCGATAGCAAGGTTTTCGAACCTAGTCGAGTNGTTGATCAAGCAATCCAATCAGCTACTGAAACCGCAGTAATGATACTTAGAATTGATGACGTTATTTCTAGCAGAGCATCTGGNCCTATGGAGGGCGGAGATTTCGATGGAATGGGAATGTAAACCTNAAATTCTATGACTTAATTTCATNACTCCAACACGCTACATTAAATAATCGTCGATTGGTCGAAATATTGCCCTTAGTGGTATAGGTGTTTCTATGTCGGCCGTTCGTTCTCTCCTTGTGCTGTTTGGTTCTCAATCTGGTAATTCNGAAGATGTTGCTTCTAAAATAGGAAAAGCNGCATCTAAATACGGACTTGAAGCAACAGTNAAAGGGATGGATGAAATCCAGATAAGTGATATGGCNGGGCNAAAAAGAATTATGATTTGCTGTAGTACTTGGGGAGAAGGAGAGCAACCAGATAATGCTGAAGATCTTTGGATTTCAGCAAATGCTGATGATTCTCCATCTATGTCCGGAGTTAATTTTTCAGTCCTAGCTTTAGGTGATTCATCATATGATTTATTCTGNGAGTCNGGTAAAGAATGGGATTCTTGGTTAGAGTCTAAGGGNGGTTTTAGAATCAATCAACGNGTAGATTGTGANGTTGATTATGAAACCCCGGCTAAAGAATGGATGGANGAGACTCTTGCAAGGATGGGTGCAGTAGATGACTCTGGAATATTCCAAGAAAGTTTAGTAGAAGAAGTGAAAAATAATGCATCAGGTACCGCAGTAAGTAAGGTAGAATCCGAAAGCTCAGAATCCTCTATTGAGATTTCTTCAGATGGTGATCGTTCCATGACAATTCTTTTTGGTTCGCAATCGGGTAATGCAGAAGGTCTTGCTGCAAAATTCGCTAANCAAGCTACTTCCTATGGTTTAGATGCGGAAGTTGCAGACATGGATGGTTTCGATTTAAGCTCATTATCATCTAAGAAAAGAGTACTCATTATTTGTTCAACATGGGGTGAAGGAGAGCAACCGGATAATGCTGAGGAATTATGGCAAAAAGCGGTTTCAGCATCGCCCGGGCTACTAAACGGAGTACATTTCTCTGTTCTAGCACTTGGAGACACATCATATGAGTTATTCTGTGAATCTGGTAAGGAATGGGACAAAAGATTTGAAGAATTAGGTGCTACAAGATTGGTCGAGAGAGTAGATTGTGATGTAGATTATGACAAAATCTCTCAGGTTTGGGCCGAAGAATCTCTTGCATCAATGGCGGCAGTCGATGGTGAGGGGCTCTTCCATGAAGAAATGGTTCAGGCGATTAAAGACTCAATTTCTTCGGATTCAACCGGTGCTTCAGGCGAGGATGGTTTTACAGTTCCGGATTTGAAATCCGAATCCATACGCGCAGAAATTAGTATCTTCAGATATGACCCCTTTTCATCAACAACAGGTAAAGATACTTGGATATGTGCATTACCAGGGCATATGTCTATTCTAGAAGTCCTCAGAACTCTGAAAAATACTCAAGATGGGTCGTTAACTTTCCGTGATGGAGCCGTAGATGATCCCACAACTGCGATTACTATTAATGGAAGGCATGTCTTACCTGGTAATCTTAGATTAGACTTAGCCGCTCCAATTCGTGATGGGGGGATTAGTATCAAGATAGAGCCATTGAGTGGTTTTGAAGTAATTAGAGATTTAGTTGTAGATTATTGGGCACTTGAAACAAAGCGTGAGATAAGTAAACCTTGGATGATGTCTGTGACTAGAAAGGGATTGAGCACTCCTCAAGGAGCTCTTGGTTCTATGACTCCTCTTATCGCCTCAGAACTTCATTCGATAACTGATATTCATAGTTATCCAATTCTACATTCTTCCTCCGATGCTACTTCTCATTCAGAAGAATATTTGGGGCCATCGATATTATCTCATGCATGGGCAAGGAGGAATGATCCCCGTATCTCCCCTAGTAAGAAACAGGAAATCGAAGCACTTCTCGATTCCTCAATCGGTATTAAGGCTGAAACTGACCTATCTTCTGTAAGAAGGCAGGGCAAAGGAACTATAATCCATGATGCCTTATTGAATTGTAAAACATCAACCTTAGCAAGAACAGGATATGATGGACGTCATGGTAAACATGTTTGGTGGTATGCAGTAACAGTCAAAAGTAGTGGTAAAGTAAATGATACTGTATTGCATAGGCAGGTTTTGGGTCCAATTGGACTTTTAGGGAATCTATTTTCTGGAGTTACTGCTAGAATGGTTCTTGGCTTTACAAGAAATGGTGGTAAAATGATTAATGATATTTTGGCTTTGATAGCTCCCCCCGCAGGTCTTGGAAAAATGCCACGGCAGTTTAACTCTTCCGTGAAAAATCATCATGAAGTTGTAGCAATTTTCAATGAGATGGACGGTAGATTCTAATGCCAATGAATTATGCCTATCACCCAGGAAATGTAGCCCATTCTGGTTCTCCTGAAGTTGCAGACTCTATGGTGCCTTTAGCTAAATCATTGGGGATTAAGCTCACACCTCTAGAAGGCGCAACCAGTTGTGGTGCAGGAATAATTCGCCAAGCCAATAAAAAGTTACAATTAGCNCTNAATGCTCGTATTTTTGCACAGGCCGANGCACTCGGCCTGGAAATAATCACTCCCTGTGCATCTACAGCAGGAAATCTTTCTGAAGATNTGATGGAATTGAGATCNGATCCNATNNTATTAGCAGAAATTAACGATGTATTAGCTAAGACNTGTGGGATGGAATTTACAGGTGAAACCTCAGTCAATCATTTATTACATGTNATCGTAGATGAAATCGGTCTTGATAAAGTCAAACCCATGGTTGTAAANCCGATAGATTTCGCAGTAGCTTCNTATTATGGTCCNAATATGCAACAAGATGGNTTTTGCGGTNGTGACGACGTTTATGATCCAGATTANATGGAACAGTTGATNAAAGTTTTAGGCGGTCAACCCATTAAATGGGACTCAAGAATGCAAAGTGTAGGTGCTCCTAGCCTGNTNTCTGAAGAGCCTACAGTCCTCAAATTNTCAGCCTCNGTACTTAACGACGCTAAATCAGAGGGTGCTCAATTAATTGTTAGTGCTTGTAACTTATCTCATTCTGTCATGGACATATATCAAGGAAAGGCCTCTCAGAGAACTGGTCTCAGAACAAATATTCCAGTAATTCATCTTTGTGAAATATTGACTTTTGCTCTGGGACATTATAATACAAGATTCGCCCAACTTAGGACAAGAGTAATGGTAATTGGAGATTAATCGTCATTTTCTCTACCAAAATCTTCCAATCCTCTTTGACCAATTGGTCTATATTTCGCCGGCTCTGTTTTTTTTACCTCATCCTTTTCTGTAACCACTACTTTATTCAAGTCTATTTTTTTCATTTTAGGGCGATAAAGCTCTCTTTCTCTTCTAACGTAATCGGCTGCTGAAATTGTCTCATTATCTCCTATTACAAAGAATCCCTGTATTTTCGATAAGTCTTGATGAGTTTTTCTTGGTAACTTCCTCCTTACTCTTTGGACTGACCTATACATATTCTCTTCCTTCTTTTGAGCTGAAGATCTCATATTTTCGTCACGAGTTCCTTCTGCAATAAGGACCATTACTTCTCCCTCTCTATGTCTCCCTGTCCTTCCTCTTCTCTGTATTGTTCTAATTTCGCTACCTACTGGCTCATAAAATATGACTAAGTCAGCACTCGGAATATCTAATCCTTCTTCAGCAACCGAGGTCGCTACAAGGACATTATATTCTCCTTCTCTAAATTTATTTAGAACTTCAATTTGTTCTTTCGGTTTGAGACCTTTTTTCCCTGCTCTTTCTGACTGCCCAATCATTTGTACTGATTTGACGTCGCTTAAGTCTACCAATGCCTCTTCCAAAGATTCTACAGTATTCCTAAAAGATGCAAAAATGATAACCTTGCTGTTAGGATCCCTCCTCAATCTATGTCTAACCAATCTTCTTACAGTACCAACTTTATTATGAATCTCTTCCATTTTAGATAATGATTCTCTCAATTCAATTATTCTTCTATCTTTGTGGAAATTTTGAATTGATTTACTTGGATTATTTTTAAAATCAGCCGAGGCGTCTAAAAATTCTCTTGCAGCAGTAATTCCTTGTGTCAGAAGATGATTTATTAGGTGATTCAAGGTCATTGCAGTTGCTATATTGGATACTGATGAGTATCCTCTTACATCACCAAGTTTAATCGAATGTTGTGCTCTATTCATGGCTTCTTTCAGCCCCCCAAATGAGGGTGGCCCCGTTCTGACATACTTCCCTAGCCTTCTTTCTCTGTCTACAATACTGCCAATCCATAACTCTAATGGAGTAACTAACATTTTAATTTCTTCAGGGACATTTACTAATATTTCTTGTATTTCTAAACCTGCCAGGTAATCTTTCAACATGGGGTCATCCGCTTTTCTGATATGAATTCTCTCAATTTTCAATCTACTGCAAATCTCATTCACAATCATTGAATTAGAACCGGGACTAGCAGTAGCGCCCAAAATATGTCCATTTTTTGCTGATAAACAAAACATCTCAGCCGATTGAACCATGGCATGTTTACCTGTGGAATGATGTGCTTCATCTAGAATTAGTAATGAACATTCTTCCAACGATAATATACCATTCAATACATCATTACGTACAACCTGCGGCGTGGCTACAATAATTTTCGAGGTTTTCCATAATTCCTTGCGTTTTTTTGGAATATTACTTCCAGTTATAGAGATGGCTTCAACATTCTTGATAACTTTTTTTAAATCTTTTAAATGTTGGTCAACTAGCGCACTTGTAGGTGCGATAAATAGCACCCAACCTTGTTTTGAATGTAATATTTCAGCGATTAACATCCAAGAAACAGCGGTTTTTCCAGCAGCTGTTGGTAACACAAGTAACATAGATCCAGCAAGTGCTTCATCAACTGCTTCTAGTTGATATGCACGAGCTTCAACAGAGCCCTCAACTAACTCCGTATGTTGAACCACGTGTCTCATAGGTTACCCACCTCAAGGACAGGGTTCAAAATAGTTACACCGCTCGGCTTTTTCATTAATCGTACTTTGAGTGTAATGTTTCATTCCCGATTCTTTCATAAAGGGATGGTAAGTCGCAAGGCCGCTCACAACGTGGGATACCAGACACTACAGGGCAATGCAAAAGCAACCCGCACACCAAAAACACATTCGTGGTTTTGGTTCGGTGTCACGGTATCTCCCTAGCGTTAAGGGCCCGGCAAAATGCCGCACTGCGGCATAAGTTGGTAATTTAAAAAAGGAGGAAGCAAAAATGGCTGACCGTAGTAAACCCCGCCGTGGTAGCATGGGCTTTAGCCCTAGAAAAAGGGCAATTAGGCCGTATGGTCGTATCACCTCATGGCCGGAAACAGATGCATCAGAGATAAGAGTACAAGGATTCGCAGGCTGGAAGGCGGGAATGACTCACGTGTTGATTAGAGATACTAACCCTCATTCTACATCTGCTGGGCAAGAAGTAAGGAAAGCAGTTACAGTAGTTGAAGTGCCACCTATGAGTGTATTAGCAGTTAGAGGATATAGAATGACTCCATATGGTATGCAAACTTCTGGTGAGTTTTGGATTAACGCATCAGATGAAGGTCCTCAAGGATTGATGCCTCGATTCGCTAATCAGACACGCGGAGAGCGTGACGCTGAAGAAGGTCGAAAGCCAGAAAAGAGAGCTGGAAGAATTCCTGGTCGAAGCAATGGTTCATCAGAGGCAGCTTTCGAGGCCTTAGTAAATTCAGATTTGTGCGATGTTCGTCTTATTGTTGCAACTCAGCCAGCCATGGTCAAGAGCATAAATAGCAAAACTCCTGAAATTATGGAGGTAGGTTTAGTTGGCGGAGATAATAATGAAAAATTAATGTGGGCCAAAGAACGCTTGGGCGGGACAATCACTGCTTCAGATGTTTATGATGTAGGTACTGAAATTGACGTGATCGGCGTAACTAAGGGGAAAGGTTGGCAAGGTTCAATTAAAAGATGGGGAATCAAACTTCTCAGTCACAAAAATAGTAAGCGCCGAAGACAAGGTGGAAATATGGGTGACTTCGGTACTGGATATGTTAGGAAAACTATTCGACAGGCTGGTCAAACAGGATACCACCAAAGAACTGAGATGAATAAAAGGATTCTCCGTATATCTGAACCAAATGAATCTGACATCACTCCTGAGGGTGGTTTCCTACATTATGGAGAAGTATCCAATGATTACATGATTATCGAAGGAAGCCTTCCTGGGCCTGCTAAGCGTATGCTGAGATTCAGGGATGCTATAAGGCCTAGAGCTAGTAAACCAGATGTTGACTTGACATATGTCAGTACATCATCAAAGCAGGGGGTCTGAATAGATGAAAGTAAAAACTTACAACTTACATTCAAATGTTGAACAGGAAGAGTTGGATGCTGGTTTGTTAGCAGAATCTTATCAAGTCGAAACTACTGATGGTAAAGCAATGACTTTACCTTCAATTTTCGAATCAGATATTCGTGAAGATTTAGTAAGATCCGCAGTCCATTCATCCCGTGCTAACCGTAGACAATCATATGGGCACAATGAACATGATGGGAAGCGTGCACCTCAGCCAGGAATGAAACATTCTGTAGAATGGTGGGGTAAAGGCCGTGGTGTATCTAGAATCATGAGAAAAACAGGTCAAAGGACCGGAGCTCAAAATCCACATACACGTGGCGGTCGCAGAGCACACGGTCCTAAAGTAGCTAAGGATTGGTCTCAGAAATTAAACAGTAAGCAGAAAACTCTCGCTCGCAATTCCGCTATAGCAGCTACAGTTAATCCAGAAATGGTTTCATCTCGAGGGCATAATTTCGATGAGAATGTTAGATTTCCAATAATTATCGATTCATACACAGAGTCTCGCGAAGGTTCCACAGAAAAATTCGATGTTGAATCATTGCCTCTACAGAACTCTACAAGAAAGTTTGTGGCTATGATGGAAGGTCTGGGTCTTGGTGCTGATTTAAACAGGGCTAAGTCTGGAAGAACAATTCGTGCAGGAAAAGGCACTATGAGAGGAAGAAAATACCGTACACCTAAGAGCATTTTGTTGGTAGTTGCGAATCGAGATGGTTTACACAAAGCCGCAAGGAATGTACCGGGTGTTGACGTTGTAGCAGCTAAAGATTTGTGTGCTGAAGATCTTGCACCGGGTGGAGATTTAGGTCGACTTACAGTTTGGACTAAGTCAGCAATAAAGGCAATGGAGTGATAAAAATGGTAAATCCTTACGATATAATTTTGATGCCTTGGATTACAGAGAAAACTTTAGAGGCTCGTAGAGTCGCAGATTTAGAGAATAATTACAGACAGAATAATAATCGAATCGAGTTCATTGTTCGTAGAGAATCAACTAAAAAACAAATCCGTGATGCTGTTGAGATGCTTTTAGATGTTAAAGTGGCCAAAGTGAATACGAAAATAACAATCACAGGTAAGCATGCAAGTATTAGGCTTGCAGAAGGATATGATGCAGAGGAGGCCGCGCTTAAGTTAGGCGCTTTCTGAGGGTGATATTATGGGTAAAAGAACAAGATCACAACGTAGGGGTTCAAGCCCTAAAAATAAAGTTTCGAGTCATCGATTCCCAGCTATGAATAAGCTTCCAAGAGTCAATGGTGAGATTGCAGAAGTAGTAGATTTAGTACATAGCCCAGTGCATACAACTCCTCTTGCTAAAATTAAGTTTGAAGACGGTAGAATAGGTCACATGGCTGCTCCTGAGGGAATATCAGTAGGGCAAAACATCGCTTTCGGTGATAATGTCTCATTAAGGCCCGGAAATGTAACAACTCTAGATAAAATCCCTGAGGGGACTCCTGTATGCAATGTTGAACTAAGACCAGGAGATGGAGGTAAACTTGCACGTTCTGGAGGGAATTCTGCAATCTTAGAGACTAGGATGGACGATAAAGTTCGAGTTAGATTACCTAGCGGGCGTTTGAAAGAACTCAATGCAAAGTGTCGAGCAACTATAGGCGTACTCTCAGGTCATGGAAGAACCGAAAAACCGTTGATGAAGGCTGGAGCCGCGCATTACAGGGCAAAAGCACGGGGTAAATTATATCCAACAGTAAGTGGTGTTGCAATGAACCCAGTAGATCACCCTCATGGTGGTGGAAATCACCAAGCAGTTCACGGACCAAACTCGGTTAGCCGAAATGCTCCACCTGGTAAGAAGGTAGGTAACATTGCTCCAAGAAGAACAGGTCGTGGCCGTGTAAGGGCGAAAGATGAGGAGGTATAAGTATGGCAAGAAAATCCAAGAAAATGTTCCGTTCACCTAAATTAGCGCGTCGACAAGCTAGAAAGCGCCGTTCTCAAATCTCAGAACGCCGAAAGAAAGAATTCTTATGGAGAGGTTACACAATTGAAGAATTAAAACAAATGCCTCTCTATCCTCCAGAAGATGATTTGAGTGCAATTTGCATTGCTACCTTAATGCCGTCTCGTGCAAAGAGGTCATTATCTCGCGGTTTAAATCTTGATTGTGAAAAATTACTTGAAAAAATTAGAGGTAATGCTTCAGGAAAAGTAATCAGGACACATTCTAGAAGAATGTACATTCTGCCAGAAATGGTAGGGACCACAATTGGAATCCACAATGGTAAGGATTTCGTAAACGTAGAAATTATTCCAGAAATGATAGGTCATGCTTTAGGTGAATTTGCAATGACAAGAAGTTCAGTAACCCACACAGGTCCAGGTGTTGGTGCTACGAGATCTTCTACACACGTGGCGTTGAAGTGAGGTGAAAAAATGAGTAGGATAACAGGTAAATCACAATCAGGATACACACAACTTCTCGAAGGCTCAAACTTAGTTTCAGCCCGTGCAGTGAATGTCGACGTTCATCAGAAACACTGTCTGCACATCGCAAAGGCGTTACGCGGAATGAATGCTTCCGATGCAATTTCATATTTAGAAGACGTAATTGCTGAAAAGAAAGCAATTCCTTACACACGCCGTACTCGTAGAGGCCGTGGCGGAAATACTATGGCAGGCCACAGAAAAGGAAAGATGGGCCCTGGCAAGTTTCCTCGCAAAGCCTCTAAAGTATTCATTAAGCTGATAAACAGTGCAATGGATAATGCTCGTCAAAGGTACGATTCAATTGAGCCCGATGAAATGGTCATTACGCACCTTGCATCACATCGTGGGCAGATCCATCGTGGATGGAGACCTAGGGCTCAAGGCCGTGCAACTCCCGATAATCATTATCAAGTAAATATTGAAATATTCTTGGAACATTTCGGTGAAGAAGAAGTAGAGGATGAATTCTGAGGTGTAAAAAATGAAGCAAAACACAATTAGAACTTTCATTAATCGCAATGTAGAACGTCAACTCGTACGTGAGTATTTACTCAAAGAGACAGAACGTGCAGGTTTTGGAGGACTTGATTTTAATAGAACTCCAGAAGGGACCAAAGTAACTCTTCACGCAGAACAAGTAGGTCGTGTAATAGGCCGTAGAGGTAAAGTAATTCATGAATTACAAAGACGACTACAAGAAGATTTCAATTTAGAGAATCCTCATCTCGAAGTAACAGAGATAGAGGAACAACGTTTGAATGCTCAAGTAATGGCTAGTAGACTCGCCAGTTCATTAGAAAGAGGTTGGTTCTTCAGAAGAGCTGGTCACAGTACTGCTCAGAATATCATGGATGCTGGCGCTAGAGGTTGCCTGATCATTATTTCTGGAAAGATAACAGGTGCAAGGCACAGAGTTGAGAAGTTCCAAAAGGGGCATATCAAGTTCTGTGGTGAAACAGCATTAGAATTCATGGATACAGGTTTCTCAGTTTGTGTAAAGAAATTGGGGACAATTGGTTGTACAGTTAGGATAATGCGTAAAGGAGTACAACTTCCTCATGAAATTAATATTCATGAGCGCCACGAAGTAGGGCTCGATCCTATAGCTGAAGTTTCAATGATTGAAGCACCTTCTGAAGAAATAGTTGAGTCTGAAGCTGAAGATGTAGTAGACTCTGTATTGCAAAAGATGGCAGACATTGAAACTGCTGATGTAAAGGAGGAAGAGTGAATGACACATCTTTCATCCAGAGAAATAGATGGTATGAATGTCGAGCAAAGGCAACGCCGATTGGAGGAACTTCGTGAAGAAATGCTTCAATTACGTGCTCAACAAGCACTCGGTGGTTCATTATCTGATTCAGGTTCGTACAAAGCGACAAGGCGTAGTATTGCCCGTTTATTAACAAAAATGAACGA
>PCAW01000027.1:0-12132 GCA_002730775.1 Methanobacteriota archaeon
ATACCCAATATTAGTAGGAGTGCCCTACCTAATCCCTCTTGAGACCAGTTCTAATATAGTAGTCACAGGTCATGGAATGAGAAGTATTTCAGGTGTTGAAATCGGTTTGGATATCAATACAGTTTCTCAACAACAACTGGAATCGATACCGGGTATTGGAAAGAAAGCGGCATGGAGATTAATTAGTTCTAGAGCTAAGGCCAGCCGTAGTTCAAGAATCCCCTTTGATTCTGTCGAAATGGCTTTTGAGATGGCACAAGTTGATTTATCTCCGATAGCAGAAAAAGTATTATCAATCTGATACATTACTATATCAGTATAGAGGAATAGTCATATTCTCAAGATGTACGCTGGCTCTGTATGTCGAACAATCAGTCTTTCAAAAAGAGTCTTGCGATTAGTATTTGTCTCCTCTTTCTATTAGTTCCTTTGTTAGGAATTATCGACTTCCCAGACGAGTTAGAAATTGTTGATGATACTGAGTTCTCATCAAGTGCTAGAAACTCTATCTCCGTGAATTCTCCAGGTTCCGAAAGAGGAAGTGTATTCACTAATTCAATATTTGATCTTAACGCGGATTCTCCGACTTTAGTTCTTAATAATGGGTCATTAGTTTCCTTTGAAAATGGTTCCCCAATTTTCTCAGAAGGCGATGTTATTTCTATTTCTGGTCAATGTTCTCTATTGTCAAATTTCAGTCTTTTCTGTTCAGGAATTAATAATTATGGACAACTTGGATTGGGTAATCAGCAATTATTGAGCGGATACGTTGATTTTGGCGGGAAAATTCCTGCAGCTTTATCAGAAGGAAATAATCACTATTGTGCAATCTTAGATGACGGTTCTGTTTCTTGCTGGGGGAGAAATAACAATGGCCAACTTGGAGATGGTACAAATAGCAATAGAAACTCTCCAGTCTCAGTGAATCTTGGAATCAATAAAACAGCAGTTTCTATTTCTAGCAGTAATGACTTCTCTTGTGCGTTACTAAATACGGGGGAGGTTTCTTGCTGGGGAGATAATTCATATGGTATTCTCGCCGATGGTACTACATCAAATAGTAATTCTCCAGTAATTGTTAATCATTCAGTAGGCGAAAGAGCTGTTTCAATCGCCACTCCTGGATACAGTGTTTGTGCAATTTTCTCTTCAGGTAATATTAGTTGCTGGGGAAATTCATATACGATTTCTTCCTCCAATGGTAATTTGGTAAGTGGATCAATTTCAATTACTCTTCCAACAAATAGAACCGCTATTTCACTTGATGGTACAGGTTCTCATGTTTGTACGATATTAGATAATAATTCAGTTAATTGTTGGGGAGTAAATACATATGGGCAGTTAGGAAATGGTGAGTGTTCATCGGTTATCCCAAGTAGTGGATGTACTGGAACTAATACTAATTCTCCCAAATATGTAAATCTTTCAAATGTTATCGCGATATCATCAGGTTCTGATTCCACCTGTTCGATTAATGCTAATTATCAATTGTTTTGCTGGGGTAAACAAGAACAAATATTTGATAATACTTCTAATTCTAAAATATCTCCATATTTAATGAGCTTTAATGCTTCCAATGTTTCTTATTCTGATCAAGATATGGATGGAGATGGAATCGTCAATGATTTGGATGTCCATATGTTCGGCGATGATGATGGTGATGGAGTACCTTCACCAGCGGATCCTTATCCTAGTAATCCTGCTAGGTGGATGGATTGTGAACTTGGGTCTTGGGGTAGGATTGATTGTACTGAATCCTCCTTGGGTCACTTCTCATTATTTTCAGCATTATATCAATCTGAATGTGATTTAGGAGAATATCAACATCAAACTGGAAAATCATATTGTAATCAGGCTTCTGCCGGATATTATGTTGATTCTACAGCATCTGCAAATCAATCTATTTGTCCTGAGGGATACTATCAAAATCAAATCCAGTCATCATCGTGCATTATTTCTAATCCCGGTAGTTTTGTATCATTGACCACTGGTGATGCCGGAAATATGAATACCTCCTCATACAATCTTAGTTCTACTAGCGCAAGTTATACAGGTCNTATTNGTAATCAATATGATAGTTATGATTATTATAAAATTAATATTGCGAANTCTCACCATATTTCAGTANGNATTGAATCATCAANTGNTGAAGTNAATATNTCACTTTNTGANCAATCNATGGTTCTTNTAGACAGTAANAANTCTTTATCNGCTGAANCTATTGTNTCTACNAATCNAACCTCAAGTTCTTTCAGCACGNNATNTTTTTGTTGTTATTGAGAAAGTTAATTCTACTGGAGAATATTATATGAATCTAACATACTATACCTCNGATGGTTCTAATGTGNTTGGAGATATTTATTATTCTATAGATGCTGAGATTGGAGTTGATGAATCACTATGTTCAGCAGGGACATTTGAGTCAGATTATGGAAGTTCTGCATGTACAGAAGCAGCACAAGGGCATTTTGTACCCAATCCTGGCTCAATATCTCAAACACCATGTTCCCCAGGTACATATCAGGGCTTGTCAGGGCAAACTAGTTGCTTGAATACTTCACCAGGATATTATACTGCTGCTTACGGTTCTTTTATACCTACACCTGCTTCTTTAGGTTATTTTGTCAACACAACAGGCGCTACCAGCCAAATTGCTTGTTTACCAGGTACATACCAAAATCAGACCGCTCAGACTAGTTGTATTGATACAGATACAGGATATTATACTTCATCTTCCGGTTCCCCTGCACAGATACCTTGCTCTAATGGCACATATCAACCCAATACTAATCAAGAATCTTGTATTCTTTCTTCCCCCGGTTATCATGTACCCAACACTGCATCTTCTACTCAATTACCTTGTAATTCGGGGACATATCAGCCATTTTCAGGACGTTCAGATTGTGTCGATGCAAGCCCGGGGTACTATGTTTCTACATTTGCTTCAACTGACCAATCTCCTTGTGAAATAGGTAGTTTCCAACCAAATTCTGGCCAGAGCAGGTGTCTTGCAGCAGATCCAGGACATTACGTAGATACAAATACCTCGGTAACTCAAACTATGTGTGATTTTGGAACATATCAGCCTTATCCATCAAGCTCGAGTTGTTTTGATGCAGATCCTGGACATTATGTGGACTCGACAGGTTCATCTTCACAAATTGCTTGTTTAATTGGGACTTATAATCCCGATATTGCATCTAATAGTTCAACATCTTGTTTAGCAGCCGATCAAGGTCACTATGTTCAAAATAATGGTTCATCAGTTCAATTAGTTTGTATGCCTGGTACTTATCAGCCTAATTTAGCCCAATCTTCTTGTATTAATGCTGATTCAGGATATTACGTTGATTCATACACAGCAATTAGTCAAGAACCATGTTCATTAGGTACTTACCAACCTCAAGCCGCACAAATCGGTTGTTATGGAGCAGATCCCGGACATTATGTTGATTTATCTGCTGCTGCGATGCAAACACCGTGTCCAGCTGGTTCTTACAATCCTTTTTCTTTATCGACAAACCCAGAATCATGTATTAATGCTGATTCAGGATTTTATGTCCCATCAGAGGGTTCATCGTCGCAAACAATCTGTTTAGAAGGTACTTATCAGTCATCTGAAGGTCAATCGTCATGTATCGATTCTCCAGAAGGAGCGTATGTAATGAATCAGGGCCAATCAGAATTTATTGAATGTCTTGAAGGAACATATCAACCTAATGCAAAGTCTGTAACTTGTTTAGACGCAGATATTGGTCATTTCTCATCAGATAAGATGTCAATCAGTCAAACNCCTTGTGCAGCGGGAACGTATCAGCCTAATCCAGGTCAGTTATCATGTTTAGATGCAGATATCGGTTTCTATGTATCTTTAGAAGGACAATCCTCTCAAGAAATCAATCCATTTGATTTCTATACAGACTCTCCAGGTAGTTCTTATCTAACCTCATGCCCAATTAACTATATCACAATAATTGAGGGTGCAATATCGATTAATGATTGTTTATTAGATTCTGATTTAGATAGGATTATTGATGAAGATGATATTGATGATGATGGAGATGGTAGATTAGATTCTATAGATTCTTGTAGTCCTGGACTTATAGGTTGGATTAGTAATTCGACAAATGATATTGATGGCGATGGATGTAAAGATGATATTGAGGATAGTGATGATGATAATGATTCAATATTAGATCAATACGATGCTTTCCCTCTCGATTCAAGTGAATCTATCGATACAGATTCTGATGGGATAGGTAATAATCAAGATACAGATGATGATGGAGATGGCTGGTCTGATCTGCAAGAATCGAGTTGTGAAACTGATTCATTAATATCTCAGTCTATACCTCTTGACACTGATTCTGATGGAGAATGTGATATTCTAGACTCTGATGATGACGGAGACGGTGAATTGGATGTAAGTGATTGGGCTCCATTAGATGCTAATGAGTGGCTTGATACCGACGGAGATGGTATTGGTAATAATGCAGACAGTGATGATGATAATGACGGGTGGTCAGATACTAAAGAAATTGAAGAAGGTACCAATCCTCTTCTCCCTGATACAGATGCAGATAATTATATTGATTCTAATGACGAGTTCCCTAATGACGTTTCTGAATGGATTGATTCAGACAATGATGGAGTGGGCGATAACTCAGATTCTCACCCAGGTATCAAATATTTTCAAACCAATCTACAATTTATATTGGCAGTTTCTGGTGGGATAATAGTACTAGGTATTATTGGGTATCTAGGAGTAATTACCTTGCGCAGGAAACCTGAAAATATCAGTGAATCAAAATCTGAAGAAAATGAAGTAATTGAAGTCGATTATCCTCATGAAGGAATGTCTGAGCCTAACGCTGAATTAGAGAATAATGACTCAATTGGTATTTCGGAGAACAACGATTCACTGGAGGAGTATTTCAAAGAAGAAACCGAAGTTATCAAAGATACTTCTCACATAGATGCCTTGCTTAATGAGTTACCAACTCCTCCAAAGCCTCAGATTATTTCGCCACCTGAAGGGACACCTGTGAATGAATACGGGCAAAAGGTATGGGCAGATGAAACAGGTCAAGTTTGGTGTTTAAACTCTGATGGTTCGGTATTAAGGCATGATGCAGCTACTGGCGGATGGATTCAATATCATAACCAATATTAGAATTGTATGACGTTAGCGCCCCATGCTAAACCACCACCGAAAGCCGCTGTAACCACTAAATCGCCATCATTGATTAACCCCCTTTCCATTGCTTCTTTCATTGCAATAGGGACGCTTGCACCCGCTGTATTCCCATATTTATGTAAATTAGTATAGGTTTTTTCCATTCCGAGACCTAATTTTTCCATTCCTGTCTTGATAATGTTAATATTTGCTTGATGAGGAATCACCAAATCAACATCTTCAATGCTTTTCCCTGCTTTTCGTAACGACTCATTAACTGCTTGTGGAAAAGCCTCAATAGCGAAACTCCAAACTGCTCTCCCATCCATATGGAAATATTGTGAACCTTCTACAAATTCATCTGAATCAAATGGTGTTCTCACTCCTCCAGATGGTATTTCAATTACAGATGAACCAGAACCATCAGACATTAGCCATGAACTAATGATCCCTTTTCCTTCCTTAACTTCGGATAACACTGCCGCTCCTGCCCCGTCTCCAAATAATACACAGGTGGCTCTATCTTTCCAGTTCAATATCCGAGAGTAGATTTCTGAACCAACAACGAGGACATTTTGGTAACCATTTGTACCTACATATCGACTCCCTATATCTAATGCATGCACCCATCCAGCACATACAGCATTGATATCAAAAGCTGCACAATCAGTACAGCCTAATTTATGTTGAATTATTCCTGCTGTAGAAGATAGTGGTACATCAGGAGATGAGGTTGCCAAAATGATTAGGTCTATATCTTTAGGTTTTAATTTAGCATCATCTAAGGCCTGTTTAGAAGCTTCTACTGCCAAGTCTGAAGTACATACATTGGATCCAGCAATTCTTCTTTTTTTCATTCCTGTTTTTGTAGTAATCCATTCATCACTTGTATCTACATATTCCATCCAGTCTTCATTACTCATTTCATTTGGTGGTACATATGCTCCCAATCCAATAATGCCAACGGATACCATATTCTACTCTATGCGGTATAACTATACTTTCAGTCTTACCCTATATTATAGAAGAAAAGTAGTATTAGTTAATGCGAGCATTAATACCATAACTAAGCCAAACATGAAATCTAAGGAGCGTTTCATACATGCATGGCGTCATTTGGAGACCATCCTTTACTACCCGATTCATTAGAATCAATTTTGGTAGACGAGTCCGTATCAACAATCTTTCTTAAAGCCGAATGTAAACCTCGAGTAAAGAGTGGGCACATATCTTCTTTGAGTTTAAATGAATTAGATCTAGAAGTTTGGGATAAACCAAATCTATTGACTCTTTCAGAAGATCTTTCGTTAATTATTGAACAGAATCCTAATCGTTCTGATTGTTTCATTGAGATTGAACGTGAGGGATGTAAAGTTATGCAAATCGGAGATTTACGTGTGAGTTGTGCTTGGCCACCTTTCTCAGATGCTTGGGAAATAACTGTTGTCAGACCGGTAGCGAATTTACAATTATCAGATTATAAATTAGATGACGAACTTGTGAATAGATTATCTAACCATCATCGTGGTGTATTCGTAGTAGGTAAACCCGGTTCCGGTAAGACTACTTTCGCACAAGCGATAGCCTCATATTTAGATTCTGAAATGGGAGCAATGGTGAAAACTATGGAATCTCCTAGAGACTTACAAGTACCTCAAAGAGTCACTCAATATGCTCCTTTAGAAGGTGACTTAGAAAAAACTGCAGAGATTATTTTCTTACTAAGGCCCGACTTTGTAATCTTTGACGAAGTTCGTCGTGCTAGAGATTTTGAGATATTTGGTGATGTACGTTTAGCAGGAGTCGGACTTCTTGGCGTAACTCACGCTAATAGTGGATTACAAGCGATACAAAGATTAGTCGGAAAAGTTGAGTTAGGTTTAATTTCTCAAGTTCTAGATACAGTCATTCATATCGAAAAAGGAAGAATAAATCAAGTATTAGAATTAAAGATGGTAGTCAGAGCACCATCTGGGATGGAATCAGATTTAAGCCGCCCTGTTATTGAAATTCGTGAGTTCCCGTCCAATCGTTTGACTCATGAAATGTTTGCATTTGGTTCTGAAATTGCAGTAGTTCCAGTCACTGATTCTAATGAAGATGGAGGGAGTCCTGCTTGGAAATTAGCTGCAGAAGAACTCAAGAGAGAGGCTACAAGGCTCACTGGTATTACAGTTAAACATGCAAAATTGGTCACTGATTCTGCTGCCGTAATTTACATTGATGATTCTGCTATAGGCTCTATGATTGGACCCGGAGGAGAAGGAATTCGTAGACTTGAAAAAGATTTAGGCTTGAAATTAGACGTTAATTCAGTACAAGAGCTTCCTAGAGGTTTAAGAAAAAAATTACAAAAAAATAGTGACTCGAATTTTGATGCTAGTTCATGGTCTAATAAACCAGGAAGAAATTGGGAATATAATTCTGGCAAATCAAAAAGAGGTAAAGGTAGAAAGGGCCGACGATGATTATTTGTGTTTTACACAAATATTCATTGCTTCAGAGAAGAAACTCAAACTCCATTTTCCTCCTTCCCTTCCCACTCCAGAATCTTTAACTCCTCCGAATGGGACTCTTAAATCTCTATGTAGCCATGTATTTATCCAAATCATACCTGTATGTATTGATTCCGCAACTCTATTAGCCTTTTCAATGTCATTAGTCCATATACTTCCTGCTAGTCCATATCTGGTATTATTAGCAATTTCAATGGCCTCCTTTTCATTGCTAAATTTATGAATAGTAACTACTGGCCCAAATATCTCCTCAGTTGAACAACGAGAATTCACATCCAAATCAGCAATGACTGTTGGAGATATCCAATTCCCATTCTTAAATTCTTTAGGGAGATTTGGATAACCTCCAGTAAGTACTGTCCCTCCTTCGTCTTTGGCGATTTTAATATATTCTTCAACTTTTGAAAGGTGTTCGGGAGAAATCAAGGCGCCTAATTTTGTATTTTCATCCGAGGGGTCTCCAATTTTCATATTTTGAACCTCTGAAACAAATTTCTTCACAAAATCATCATATATTTTTTCTTGTACTAGGATTCTACTTCCACAAAGACAAACCTGTCCTTGGTTCAGAAAACCAGATCTCACTACTCCTTTGACAGTATTTTCTAGATTGCAGTCATCAAAAATTATACTTGCATTTTTACCACCTAGCTCTAGACTCAATTTTTTGAAAGAACTTGCTGCAGCCTTGGCAACTATTGAACCAGTTGAGGTTCCTCCTGTGAATGATACTAAGGATATGTTTTCATGTGATACTAGTGGTGAGCCAGCACCCATTCCATCTCCGTGAACTAGATTAACTACTCCTTTTGGTAACCCTATTTCATCTATGGTTTTCATAAGTAAATCCGCGGTAAGTGGAGTCATTTCGCTCGGTTTACAAACTACAGTATTCCCCATTCCTATGGCAGGAGCAACTTTCCATGAAAGTAAGTAGAGTGGTAAGTTCCATGGGGTTATTAGAGCCCCTACTCCAACCGGTTTGTAAATCACTCTATTAGTGGCATCCTCCATTTCATATGATTCCTCATTTAAATTTCTAATTATATTTGCAAAAAATCTAAAGTTTTTAACGGAACGATAAGCATCTACCTCTCTTGCTAAACTGATTGGTTTCCCAGTATCTTTACTTTCTAATTCCGCAATTTCTTCATATTTAGTTTCTAATTTATCTGCTATTTTATCTAGCCAATTTGCCCTATCTACATTTGTTAATGCAGACCAAGAAGGTAAAGCCTGTATTGCAGATTCTACTGCCATATTTATATCATTTTGGCCAGATTTTGGTACTAATGCAATTATTTTTCCGGTAGCAGGCGAGAAATTTTCTAACCATTCTCCAGTTTCTGGATCAATAAATTCCCCTGATATATAATTCCGGAGATTCAATTCATCATCTCCCTCATATACCTTCATTTGAGAATGGATCTTTACGTGTCATTGCAGCTGAGTATTCATTCCAGTCTAAATTAAATCTATCCTGATTGGGGTCCCACTCATCCCAAGTGACTACTTTTTCTAACTTTTCTTGATAAATCTCTGGTACAATTCCTGGAACAATAAACGCTTTTTGTCTATGTAATGGGTAAGGGTTTCTGAGTTCTATACCTAATACTCCTAAAACGGCTCTTGCAACATACCATGTTGCTTGTGAATTCCATCCATGGGCAATTTTAATTACAATTCCCAAACCCTTAGGCCAATCTGGATGTTCGATAGATAGTCCTAGTAATCCATCTGCCCCCTCTTTAGCAATTAATTTTCCATTTCCTGCTTTTAGGCATGTTGAATCGAGTCGATTGAATCCACCTATCAAATCTGGATTCTTATTCATAGCTTCCCAAATCCAGTCATCGTCTTTCTTTGCGACTAATCCAGCGAACATTACTGCGAGTTCGTCAACCGTGTTCGATACCGTAGGCAGCCCACAACCATCTTTAGCCACTCTTTTAGGTTCCCAGTCTGGTTTATTCATATATTCCTTTAGAACGTCTAAAAACAATGGGAACCAAGGTGTGCTAGGTAGTGTATAACCAGCTCTACTCATACCCATCTTCCGCATCCCTTTCAACAAAGCTGCATGTTCTCCAGAGCATGTATGAAACCATCTCCTCGGCCTTCTTACCTGTCTTCCAAACTGTATTAATGGCACGTCCAAAGGGCATTGCATTAGTCCCCATTCAGATTCTGTTAGTATGGATTGTGCAGCAGCAACATGTTCTGTATCTCCGTTGTGGGATGAGCAAGAGATTGCCTTTTGTTCCCAAGTTAATTCATCTTCTAGCACCTTTACAAAAGGCTTCATCATTAATGGTTTCATCATAGATCTTCCATAAATCAGTACATTTCCTCCAAAGGAATGTATAATTTCATTTCCATGGGCCCATGCAACAGCTCCATGGATTGTATTTTCAGATACATCCATTCTTCTAAAGTCTACTAATGGTTCCCATTCTACGTCCCTACCCGTTGCAATGCCTTCATGCATATCTCCTAGAGGATTGGTCGGAAATAATGTAGATCCGGGCCTACCTGGAGATACTGATGAAGGTCTAGATTTTTTTTCTTCTGCCATTCTATTCCTCTCCGTTAACAATAGGTGCAACCTCATCCATAAAAGCCTTCATATTTCTTTGAACTCTTTCACTATCGTGATTAAAGAAATCAAACCAACACATCAATTTATCATTTCGGTCGAATCTTTGGATGATTTGTTTGGCTACTTCTTCAACATTTCCAATTACTGCGTTATCGGTTGCTCTTTCAACTTTCGATGGATCAATTGTCCCTTCCAAAGCACTCCAATATGTATTCAATGCGGCTTTTGCTTCTTCTTTAGCAGCAATACTTTGCTCTTCTGATGAAAGCCCTTCTTCATTATTTACAAAAACCATTATTGTTCGAGGCATCATACCTCTGTTCCATATGCCACCATCTGAATGATAATTTTCAGCCATTCTTTCATGAGTTTTTTCAATGATATGCGGAGGAGTGATGCTTAGATTGAATACTTGTACTGGTCTCCACTTATTGACTTCAATCTGTAAATTTGGATCATGACTTCCAAGCACAAGATTTAGTAAATCTCTTCTCCAATTCTGAGGGATTGTCTTTATCTCTTCAAAATCATATCTATGTGGTATTTCGATAGTTTCAGTTAATTCTTTTAACTCGAAAAACTCTTTTGCTGCATCTTGAACTTTCTCCCAATCCTCATCTGAACGGAAGTTTTCTCTAGTAAGAACAGTATCTCTAATCATATTTGAAGAAATGACCTCTCCATTTAGTAGTCTTAGAAAAATCTCCGATGCCTCGGCAAAAATTTGCCCTCTTAGAGCAGGCCAAGCAGCCTCTTCAACTATATTTCTCGGAATTATTCCGTATGGCCTCGCCATAAATTCAAATCTTCCCGCTGAAAATCCGATATGCAATTTTCTGTCTTCCATTCCGTCCATTCCGTGTAATGCTAGAAATGCTCCAACACGTTCTGCGATTGCAATAGGTCCTCCAGAAGCTAAAATTGATAAAACTGCACTACCTACTTCCATTTTCTTAGTTCTAGAAAACATTTTTTGAGCAATTTGAAAGAAGTCTGTACAGAGTCCAACTTCTCCTGGGTAATGCGGTACTACAGGAGTATTATTTCTTTTTTGAATTTCAGTTGACAAATGTGCTTGTGCTACCCATCCAACCCCGAATCCTAATTCATCAGCTAACTCGACCTGTTCAAAGAAATTAGAGAACATTTCCTTTTCAGAAGGGATATATCCTGAGGTATCAGGTGTCTGAGAAATTGAAAAGAATATATCGAATAACATCATTCCACACTCAAATCGAACGCATTCTTCCGCCATCTACTGCTAAGCTAATCCCTCTAATCGAACCACTGCTTGGCAAACAAAGCCATGTGACTGCAGCCCCAGTTTCTAATGGATCAATTAGTCTCTGAATTGGTACTGAATCCATCCATTTGTGTTGAACAGATTCTATTGAGTTACCGGTTCTATCAGAAATAGACTTGGCAAGAGATCCTAGCCTATCTGTATCTGTGAATCCTGGAAGAATATTATTTATCGTAATACAAGGACTTAATTCTCTTGAGAGAGATTTAGCCCATGACCCCATAGCTCCTCTCAAAGTGTTTGAAAGTCCGATATTATCTATTGGTTCTCTTACAGATGTAGAAATGATATTTACAATTCTACCATATCCTTCACTTTCCATAATTGGAGTTAGAATCTGAGTGATAGTATGCGCTGCATGCAGATGCCTTTTGAAAGGGGCATCAAAATCATCAATTGTATTCGATAATAATGGTCCACCTGGTGGCCCTCCTGCATTATTTACTAAAATATGTATATTTTTATTTTCAATTAATTTATTTATTTTGGATTCTAAGGTAGAAGTATCTTCTAAATCAAGTATTAATTTTGAATGTCC
>PCAW01000059.1:0-44948 GCA_002730775.1 Methanobacteriota archaeon
GATGAGTGGCTTAAATCCCATGTTACGCCTAAACTTGATAAACTACAAAAAAGACCTGATGGTCAGTATATTATCAATGTAGGACTATGCTGGGACCGCCATCGCTACAATGACCTATACGAAGGCCGAGTACGGTTTTCTGTGTTCCCTAAAGCGGTTATTTTACCGCAAGACTGGGAAGCACACTGGTCTCATGCGGTCAATTTCTATTCTTACTTACAAAAAAAGTTAGAATCATTTGACCAACCTAACGCTCGTGTCGACCTTCGTGTGTACTGTTCAGGTGCATCGGGTTGTAAAAAGGCGTTAATTGATGCTTTCAATGACAATGTCAAACGAAAAGGATTCTCCCTTATCTCTACTCCATCTAACTGGAAACTTATTCCTATGGAGTATAATAGAGACAAAGGCTATGAAGAGAAGCCTGATATTTACAGCTACCCAGTTGAATAATATCGCAATAAGTGAACGGTAATATAACCTCACGATTTGGAGGTTTAACATGGTAAGAACGCGATTGTTTCTTCACCCTACTTTTGATTGTTCTTTTGACAAGGTATGCAGAGATGACTGCTACCTGTTGAAGGATAAAAGTAGAGAAGAAAAGAAGTTTAGACTACCTGATGAATATTGGATAAATATTGTCCATCTCGCAGGTAAACATGGCTTTCAAGAGCTTTCTTTACCCATTAATCCTCTAAGGGGAGTGACAGGTGTCACTGACCCCTTACATTGGCTACGCATTCTTGCTCCTATTGCTAAGGAGTATAATATGCTAGTCAACATAACGACTACTCTAGATGTTGCTAAGAAAATTACAGCGTCTGATACTGTCGATATAATTGCTCTTTCCATTGACGATTTTCGTACAGGGAAAGACTGGAAGCGTTACGCTACCAAGCTCTCAGCAGAGACTGAGAGACTAAGAAACTTAGGTATAGAAACTAACTGTAATCTAAGTTACAATCCCGGGACTGAGATACAGTTCCTGTTCAACTCAGAACGAAAAAAAGAATTGATGAAAATATTTGACTATACTACTCCTTTGTGGCCTAAACCACTTAAAGAAGCAGACATACTAACATTAGCCAGTGGTCGCCTAATTCAAAAAGGTGACAGAAACGGCTCTACTTACGATGACCTTATCGGTAAAACTGATGGGTTTCTAGAAGACTATTGTATGTCCTTTGCACGAGGAGAGTCAAGTTGTGACGCTGGATGGGGAACCCTATCTATTGATGCATTTGGCAGACTAGCCATTTGTCCTTACTCAGCGCATAATCAAGATGTATCGACCCCTGATAAATTTCAGGACTACCTAGAAAACATACTACCGAAGAATAAGATAATTGAGTCTTGTGCTTTGATTGATGTTGAATAGGAAGATAAGGTGAAACAAATGAAAGAACCAAAAAAAGAAAAAGAAGACCGAAGCAAGTGGACAGCTCAGCAATGGACTGACTACGCAAAGGCATGGACCTACGGAAAAGGAAGAAACAGAGACCTCAACGGTGCAAATCTGAAAGATGCAAATCTGAAAGATGCAAAGTTAAGCAATACGAAGTCGGGCAGTTTACACGCGACGAATGCAAACTTTGAAGGTGCCAATCTTGAAGGTGCTACACTATATGCTGCTGTCCTCAAAGGTGCAAATCTCAAGGGAGCAAACCTCAAAGATGCGCAACTAACAAAAGCAAACCTAAGTGGAGCAGACCTCGCAGGTGCAAACCTAGACGGGGCAAGGCTAAAGGAGGCGAACCTCGTAGGTGCAAACCTAGATGGCCATGACCTTGATGACCTGCGTAAGCGAGTTTCAGGCTTCTAAACTTAATTAAAGATGAATATAGTCTGCGGACTATAATTGCCCCTCAGAAGGTGTTCGGCCTCCTGAGGGGCCCTATTAGTGTGAATAAGTGAGTAATCTAAGACAATTAGATGAACTTCCCCGCGATGCGCCTATTATGGTTGTTATGCGTGGGGCGCCTGGTCAAACAAAATCGACTCAGGCGAAACATTTGAAATGGCATTTAGAGAAAGAAGCTGGCCTTGAAGTCGGCATTTTTTCTACTGATGACATTTTTATAAAAAGCAATGGCGAGTACGAGTTTGTACCTTTCGCTATTGCCGCAGCACATATTTTTAAGCAGCATGAAATGATTCAATCAATGAAAATGCGAGAATTTGATGTGTATATTTTGGACAATACTAACTTGCAAAAAGCGGAGTTTCTCCCTTACTTGCGAGAAGCCATGTATGAAAATTTCCGTGTCTTTGTTCTCGACCTTCGAGGACATAAAAGACACAAGAACATTCATGGTGTACCTGAAGATAGAGTCCAAATGATGCTAGATAACTCAGATAAGCCTTACCCGGCTCATATTGAGAAATACTATGCAGAGAACCAAGAATGGTACGACTGGATTGAATCCACGGTTACCGATTGGAAGCCCCTATTCACTTGTATACAAGAATTAAGGGGGAAGCAAATTGACTGACGAGATTTTTGAAAAACTCCGTGGTCGGTTTAAACACAAGAGGTGTCCTACTCTTATAACTGGTACAAGACCAGATAAAGAAAGATACCCACATTTAAGAAAAGGATGTGATTGTGATGATATCATCTATACTGGTGATTGGTCACTCCCTCACACCTTTAATTGGTCTCAAGTATTCATTGCTAAAACTGGCACTAAGTGCACAAAGTTTGAGTGGGATTACCAAAGAGACTTAACTGTGAAGAATAATTACTTTGAAATACAAAGAAAAGGCGGGTTAACCGCTAAATATGTTAGAGAACAGATGAAAAGAATCAGTAGCAGAGAAGGAGAATTCTTAGCCTATTCAGGTGATAGAAAACACTTCAATGCTGACCATATTGAAATTTTAGGAGTCGTGGTATATCGCGCCTTCGTTCGACAAGCTCTGATGTATCAAGATGACCAAATATTTGAGGTTGTAGCTCTCGCTACTAGCGAGGGTACTCCCATATTACACTTTATTGGTGATAAACACCATATAGTAATTCATGGTCAAAATGCTCCAGTAACTGCCGAATTTAGCATGGGTCCTTACCCACTTACTTGGCCTGGAGCACCGCGCGAAAAAGGTGAGAACCAATGACGCGCCTACCAAGAAGAACGGACTATGACGCTGAGCTGCTTAAAATGCAGCGTAGAATCAGAAAACTAGAAAAAACCGTAAATACTCTTGTAAAAAAACAAAAGGAGGTATGCCAATGTCGGAACTAAAAATCCGAATTGAAACTGAAGAATATATCTATGAAGAATATATTGAGGCATAACCCCATAAGTGTACTAGTAGTACTACTTTCCCAGGCGCTACAATATGAGCCAGGGAATAAAACATGCTACTCGCATGTCCTCACGCATTTATGCGTATGGCTATGAGTAACGCTAGTGTAAAAAATTAGTGATAAGTGTCTCCTGACTAAAGGGGGCAGCAACAACTGGAGACCGAGAATGTTCTAAAAAACATATTTTTCTGTCATAACCCTCCATTACTACGCTGCTCCCACTCAGGAAATAAGTGAATAAGTGAATAGGATAGAACAACTTGGACCGTGACGGTAAACTGTCACCCATCTGAGTTATCCTTGAAATACGGCTACTGCGATTCCCGATGCAGTAAGCTAAAATTAGGGCAATAGTGAATCAGGTTCTCAACCTGTGAATCTATTGAATTTGAGACAAGTAAATTACGCTTTCCGAAGCGATTTTACCTGTTTTAAGGACTTAGAATAACCACGGCTCTAGCCGAGTCGTCTTCGGGTTATTCTTCGTAGGCTCCTCGCCCTCACGGGTGAAGAGATGAAGATAATTACACCAAGACGCGAATCCGATGCATTGGACTAGCGACTTGTACTGTGAAAACGCTGAATTTGGGCTTCACAGCCGATTTTGAGCGTAATCTAAGTAATTAGTAGGTAAACCCAGTAATATGTACTAGTAGTACTACTTTACTGGGCGCTACAATATGAGCCAGGGAATGTGAATGCATCCCATCCCCACTGAACCTGGTCTCACAAGTGGAAGGTAATTAACTTGGAAGTCACTGATTAAAACTCTCCAAGATAACAAAAAAGCAGCAATAAGGGCTAGTACCCGGAGCTGTAAGACCACTCTCCTGAAGAGAGTAAAGGGAAGGAATTACCCCCCACAACAAGTGTGAATTTCTGATTCATTAAGCAACTACGCAGTTGTGATGAAAGAAAGAAACATAGGAAANCTAACTCTGACTTNATGNCAAACNTTTCAACGCTGGCGNGCNGNNANAANTGTGAGTTGGTTGAAGNGACAGATTANATCCTTAAAGAGGAGCCTTCGGGTTCTGTACATTTCCTACTTTCTCCCCTCCCCCCGGAGTGGAGACAATAAGTTGGTTTAAGGCAACGGAGCTCTGAAAAATGGGTTCAAAGCCTGTAAAACAAATCGCGGAGGAGCTTAAAGAAAATATCGAAAAGCTCTTCGGCAAAGATGCTACAATTTAGTATCTTCCAACATAATAAAATTAAGGCGCATGTCTCACGGCATGCGCCTTTCTTTTTTTTCTAATATTCATTAGCACAGGTCTCCTACGACCCTAATAAGTGGCACCATTGCGTCCCACCTGTGCTAAAGAGATGAATTGGGGTCGTAGGAAAGAGGGACACATACCCCTGGACAGCTTTCCTGGGCGAAGAAAAAACTAGGTCTCCTAAACTTAGATATTCTTGGCTCCAACGAATTGCGGACTTTCTAGTCCGTTCCGGGACGCACAAGGTTTCACAACCTTGTGGGCTCTTTAACGCAGGGGTGTCACATTAGTGGAAACATACTATGTATGTTAAAACAAACGAACGAGGCTATGAACGGTATATCCGCCATAGCTGTTTTAGTTAGGTTTATCCTAATACTAAATCAAAAAATAGGGTATAATGCATTTCGATTTGCGAATCGTTAATGATTATTCCTTGTTGCATATGGATGTCCTCCTATGAGGGGCCGCACTATGTCATGCGAGAGTACTGATATAGCAAGCGCGAACTTATGTAACTCAAGTGTGTATTAGGTGGTTCTAATATTGCCAAGGCTTATTAGCCGAGGATAACATGAAGCTATTGAAGGACACTATTAGTGTTCATGGCGAAAGTCAGGTAGCAGGTTGGGATAGAACTCCCATTAGAAAAGGTGAACATATGAGTACAACTCGTAAAGTATCTATTAAGGGGCTCAAGATAGGCGATGACCAATTTGAGCTTCTCGGTGAAACCGTACAAGAACTAGTCGGTGACGCCGGAACAGTCACTATAAAAGATAAAGATAGTGACGGGCTCCGTATTAGGAGCAGACATGCAGTATCGGCAGATTCAAAGTTTGCTGATATTAAAGTCCGTTTTCATGGGGCCAACGCAGATGTTGGTATCTATGTAGACGAGAATGGCCAAATTGGAATGGCCTGGGACGGATATGTTGTTAGAGGAAATCAACAACTAAAGGACTGCTTTGAAGGCAGGTCTGACCGTCATACCTTTGAAAAGAATCTAAATGCACTGTTTGTAGCAAAAACATTTGAGCAAACTGCTGTAAGAAAAGGATTCACTTCATCGGGTATTAAGAGAGTATCTCTTAAGAAAGAAAAAATGGGTCAGTTTGAGTTAGAACTCAATACTGGCGGATTTGGTGGATTCGATACACAGAAGAAAACCAATACACTAACAGGCTCTTTAGGAGGCGGTATTTGATGGGAACCATCAAAATTATTATCGACGAAGAAGGGCAAATCAAAGTAGAAGCTAAAGAAGGTTTTGAAGGTAAGTCGTGCCAAGAGGCAATCGACTTCATTATGAATAACCTACCTACTGGCTTTGCCTTTGAAGAACTTGAAACCATACGACATGGTAATTACTCTGTAGTTGCAGAAAATGAGCCTCAGGCTTATCTGCAAACAGAGGATTGAGTTCACAAATAAGGAACGGTAAATATTTCCCTTGAGGGAGCATTAGCTCCCAATGAAAAGGCAAATTTCATTCAACTTCTGCACTCAGTAGGAACACTGCGTGTTCCTAGTGCGCATTACTTGAATGAAATATGACACAATTTGATAAATTTGACCTACATGACATAATATGCTTTTGCACATTAGGAACACGCAGTGTTCCTACTGAGTGCAGAAGTTGAATGAAATTGAATGAAAGGAAAGAATCCTGACAGGTGTGACGCTAAGCAACGCTAAGTAACTAGAGGAGAAGTGACTTCTTCTCCAGGGACCCAGCGACTGGACGCGGCTCACCAGCATCAGGTTAGATGAGGAACACCAACTTGGTGTACCTTATCTGAACCTAAGGACAGCAATGCATTAACTTGCAAGCGCTCCCAGACTGCCAGATGGCAGGAGACTGGTGAGTGATTGAAGTATGCAAGCTTACCCAGGGACGGAGAGCTCTAGAGATACTGTGGTNGAGAGACCATAGCTCCAGAAGGACCTCGTTTCAGATGTAAAGAAATCATCAATTAAACCGAAATGGAATCATATGCCACGCAGTACATCGATTACGAGAGTACTGTAGACAGGTATACGATTCATTCCAGTTGAGTAGTACAGCGGTCTCCAANTCATTTGGGGCTAGTAAGACTCCAGATTATGTCCTTGGACGATTATGACACATGTCATAAGAGTACAACACAGAATACTCCCCACCCGAACCACGGGACAATAAGCCACCCTACTGAANATAGTAAGAGTGGATATTTATGGAGGNTAATCCTGAAACATCAAAATCAAAATTAAATTGAACTATAACAATAATACCACATGGTATTCCGGAAAGTACAAACGGTAANGATGCTACCTCGTCTCATGATAACAATGAGCAGCGGTACTATCGGAACCGACAACAACTTTTCCTTGGAAATGAATGAACTGTCATTGACGATATCCCGGATGGAAACATCCGCGGACGAAACATGTGACATGTCATATCAGATTCAGAACAGCATTGACTCTGCAGCATATGCAGCAGATGACACTGATAAAGGCGCGACGCCTGCAGTTACAGAAGAAGAGTAATTCTTCTCGGGCTCAGTAACAATTGGCTCTTCATACCAAATGAAGGGAGGAGTATTGTTACAATTTTGTAGATAATAAATCTACAGTATATAACCTAAACATGTAACTTACCCAAATTCCGGGTAACAACGGTCGTTAACTTCAGAATGATGCTCTTCGAATAGAATTCTAACGCGACGACTAGTCGCAATAGATTTTCCACTGAAAATAAATCTCAAAAACCACGGTCATAATATGGTCTTAGCTTCACGCAGAAATTAATTTGCTGAGCGAAAACCTTGGACATCGTGCTTGCGCGAGATTACGAACTTGAGTAACCTATCGGTATAAAGTGACACATGTCACTTAGACCGGTATCTCACATACTTCCCAAATGACAATCCACACAACTAAAAAAACCACAATTTGGATTGTTATAGGACAACACCATGAACACATCCAAGATTCCACTAGTCGACAACAATATGTCTAGTGGAGCAACTCAAAAGATGACAACCTAAGTTGCGGCCCTAAGGGGCCTGCGCGAACGCGGCCGGCACGGCTGTGAATCGCAGCACAGGTTATATTGGATATAGTACAGCCATGTGTCAAACATGGCGGGTCGATATACCCCTAACCTGTCCGGTAGGGGGCCATATCGCCCGATGGAAACCGATTCCGCCAGTGTACAAAAATTGTATTAGAGTAAAATGTCAGATAAGACATATAAAGCATTTACCGAGGGTCGCCCAAATGCGGCGGCCACTACTCGGATTCTAGAATTGCTTCGTGCTACGGAGCCTGGAATAATAATTGAAACGCCGGAAATGGTCGAGACTCTTAATGAAATAGTCCGACTATCGGTAACACCTGCGGCTCGTGATATCGGGCCAAAATGGTTGAAAGAGAGACCTGAGATTGTAAGAGTTAGTTTTACTTCTTACCCTCAGGAAGTTCGTTTTGTCAAGGGTGACCAAATAACCCGTGGCAATGGAACGACAATTACAACATTCACTGAACCTATTGATGGTAACGGTGATTATGTACAGGGACAGCCCGCAAGAGCAATCCCTTACGGAGACCCAATCGACTGTAGTGACGATATTTTGGAACCTATTCCTAAATCGTCAGCTACGAAAGTACTTGGGGCTTCACAACAAGTTAGATTCGCACGAAAGACAGACGCTGAAAACATCTGTATGACTTTCTTAAAGTCAATGTGGGATTTTGACTCCAATAAAAATGGACGCGGCAGAATTTATGTCGTCGAAGCAGCTGACAACTTTTTGGGTTTCAAACCCGCTGTCGAGATGCTAAGAGAGAAGATTGACTACTTTAGAAATCAGGCTACTACTGGTTTAGGTATTATTCTTCTTGTCCCAAGTGGGTACGATAGTATGCCCGAAGCACTCAAAGAGAGCTTCTTTCGTATCAAGTGGGAAAGACCCCACAAAACTTTTTGGCGTACACAAATTAAATCTTATGTCCTTGCTAAGAAATTACAAATGGATGAAGATGGTAATGGAAAGCCAACCACTGGAATTTCGTCACAGAACCTAGAACGCTGCGTAAGTGCAGTTACTGGTATGACGAAAGCCCGTGGTGAAGCAGCATTGCTTATGTGTGTAGCAAAATACGGCTTGATTAAACCCGAGGTAATACTTGAGGAAAAATCAACGCAAGTTAAAGACTATGGTCTTACGCTACACAACCCTAACCCCGACGAAAGAGTCGGTGGTATGCGAGTCTATCAAGAATACCTTGTAGAAGAAATCGCATGTTCAACTCCCGAAGCTGTCGGTTTCGGTCTAAGCGGTAGTCGTATGGCTATCCTTGCTGGACCACCTGGAACTGGTAAGTCTCTAGGAGTTAAAGTACTAGGCTCACGAACTGGTCGACCTGTTATTCGACTAGACGCTGGCGACCTTCGTAAGAAGTATGTCGGTGAAGGTGAAGCAAGACTAAAAGTTGCTATTGATTTAGCAGCAAGTATGGACGGAATCATATGGATTGATGAAGTCGAAAAGCTAGTACAAAATGTATCAGCAGAACGAGATGGTGGCTCTACGGCCTCTGTTCTCTCTATTCTGTTGACTGAAATTCAAGAAAATAAGTCAAACATTATGTTTGCGTTCACTGCTAACCGTGTTGAAATGCTCCCACCAGAGTTTATTGACCGTGCTAGTGCTAGATTCTTGTTTAACTATCCAAATCGCGATGAGCAGCTAGAGATTCTCAAAATCCATATTGCTGCCAAGCGAAAATTCGACCCTACTAATCCGGAAGCAAATGAAGAAGGAAGGGTACGAAGAAATCCTGATGACTACCCATTTTTGGAAGACTTACTAAAGTATACCGATGGGATGAATGGTCGTCAACTAGCAAGCGCGATTGAAAAATCGTTCAATATTGCTTATACTCGCCATCAGAATGAACCTGAGGCGGAAGATTTCATAAAGGGTATTAATAGAAACTCAATGAACTCCTCTCCTGAAAAGGAACTGGAACTTATTCGCGACAACTGTTTGGCTCGTGGGTTTATCCCTGCCAATACTGAGACTGAAGAAGAAACCGAAGTTGTAGACTACGGTGGAGTCGGTCTCTCAGGTCGTCTTTGAATAACCTACAGGGGCTTCGGCCCCTCTATAAGTGTAAAAAGCCCTAGAGGGCACAGGTCCAGCGTTGCTGGACTTTATTTTTTTATAATTAGTGTCAGGTAAAAATGATACAGATTTTGAAGCGCAAACCAGCTTAGAAANTAAGCTACGCGACTTCTTTTCGGCCCCAGTTTATACTTGGGAGTTGCCGAAAAAACGAGCATTCCTAATATTGGGAATGCTAGCAAGATGGAACCCCGAAAGTGGGGTTCTCTATCAAGACCAACTTATACATATTTGTGGTCTTGAGATTGGTTCTGAGGGCCCTAATAATTTAAGGGCAGTAAAAATTGCTATAACTAGAACCTTAAACATTAAGTTTATTGGCACAGGAAACGCCATAAACAGAAACTATGCTTTTAGGGATGAGTCTCAAAAACAAGCTATGCTTGATTTACTAAATGAAACCCCCTATAGCGATGTATTTCATCACTTAGTAGCTGAAATTGCCCAACACCGAAGGAGGAAGTGGTAATGAGCTTAGAGCGTGATGAAAGCAACTTTGTCAACAAACCCGTCGAATTCAAAATGTCCGACGAGTGGCAAAGACAATGGGAAGTCTTTACGCATCTCATTGATTATTTATCGAATAATGGTCGTCAGTCTGATACAATTTTATATTGTTTGGGCTACGATGAAGCTAAAGAATATATGAAAGAAGACGAAGCAGCTTTTTTCTTAAACAATAAAGACGAAATTGACTGTGTAGTTATGAATGACTTGGTGGCTTGGACTACCGGGAAGCTGGAAGAGAATTGTCGGGTTTTAACCCGAGTAGAGACAGTTAGAAAACAGTTTCTTATCTTTAACAGAAAATGTAACTACCAATGGCACTACAACCGTGCTAAAGTCAATGTCGAAAAATATGAAGAAGCCCGTGAAAGGCTATCGGAATTTAAAGAGCATATTGAACTACCTGATGTGGTTTTACCAAAATTAAACCAATCGTTAGTGATGCCCTTTGTTGAAGAAACTGCTAAACTTATACAGACTTGGATAGATTGCCGGTATGATTTTAATAAACAAGATTACCGCATGAATCCAGCACAAGTCGTAAGGTTTAGGCGCACCAACCGCCCTAGAATGGTCTTAAGACCTAAGGAAGAAGGTGAAGAACCGTCCGGTTGGGAGCCTAAACTAGAATATAATCTTGCAGCTGCCTTTGACATTCAGGACTTGTTAAAAAGAATGAATGAAGTAAAGGACAAATACGATATAGAGTCTATTTTTAACCGAGCTTATGCAAGCATCAGGGGTATAGAACATACCTTTGAATCGGAATAGACTCATAAGTGGACCCACAAATGGAATCCTTATTATCTTGGTTTCAAGAAACCAAGATGGAGATTAAAGACGCTACAGAGCGACTCGGTAATCTCCAAAAACAAATATTGAACCTTGCTAAGGAAAAGAAAATATTTGGGATAGTCAAATTTGACTATGCCGGTGATTATTTCCAAGCAAGTCTTAATGTAGACAGGACTAGAACAAAACTTCCCACAAAAGATGAAGTTATTGAGGAGTTTCGTAAAATGCTACCTGAAGGTGAGCAAACTACTGAAAACGCCAAAAAAGTATATGCTTCTCTATGTGATGAAGATAGTCCTATGAAAGATTCTGTTACANTTAANGCGGTAGCCCCGCCTCAAGAAGTAATAGATGAAATGGCAAAAGCCATGCAAGAAGAGCTAGACAAGGAGGCTTGAAGATGGCGGGGGTATCGGTGCGCAACCGTATTTCCGCTATTCTTCTTTCCTCTGACGAAGCTCTAACAACCGAACAAATTCTTGCTCGGTACCCAGGTCGAAATACACCTACAAAGCGAACTGTCGCTATGCTGCTATCTTCTCATGCAGAATATGTAGAAGTTGGTCGTACTCGTAAAAAATACGGGTCAAGAGGGTCAGGTAATGTTTACCTATGGACTCATATTGACCACGCATTACTATCTCCCAAGGAGGAAGAGTAGGCAATGAGTAGCAAAACACAGCAAAGTAAATCAACTACTTACCCATGGGGTGAGGTAGTGACTAGTCAACGGCTTAATCAAAGAGAGTTAAAAAGGGCAAAGCGTTTAGCTTTAACCGAAACAAAATCTCTAAAAGCCTTTGTAAAAAATGGGGTAGACTTACACTCTAATGGTTCTGTCGATGAAAAAAGTGCAGATGAAGAGTTTGTAAGAGCTGCCTTGACTAGTATAGAAGATATGCCGATTACACAATCCAGCGTAGCTATCCTTATTTCTGCTTTACACAAAGTAGCTATGGAAGCTAAATGGGACTGCTTAATTGATATTCAAGAAGCAATGGCATGATAAGTGGGTAACACCAATAGCGTTACACCTTTCCCTGGTGAATCTAGGGTCCATTATATGAAACGATGGAGAACAAGACAAAAACAGCTAGCCGATTACATCAAAGGTATGGATAGGGCTAAGCAGCGCACTTTAGATGAGTGGTCCGAAGAGGACAAATCTTAGTGCTAATAAGTGTTAATGATTTTAATACAGCTTTTCGTGTTTACCACGATTGCCGTTGCCTTACAACATCTGTTATACAAATTTCAGATTATTAGCAGCCGCAGCTGGTATCACGCTATCCAACACAACGGTGAAGGATGGAAATATTGGAGAGTACTCGTTATCCTATGGATAGCTTTGATACTCTCAGAAGAAATAACATATATCATAGGGGAGAAACTCTATGGTTAATGAAAGCAAAAAACAAGTGCCAACTTTTGAAGAAGTAATGGCAGATAATATAATACAATGTGAGTTGAGAATGTTATACAACACTCTTGTATTAGAAGTGACCGGGAATACCGGACACAATATAGATGACTGGGAGTGCATTATAGCAGATAGAATGTTCTCTCTAATAATGGGAAGGAAAATGGATATGATGAAATATGCCAGACTCCCATTTGTACTGGAAAGGAAACTTTCTGACGATGACTTTACAGCGATGTCGGTTGACAAACCTAAATGTAGAAACTGTGAAGCAACAACAAACTTACATCAAAATCGCTTTGATAAAAAGCATGATTGCGGAGCCTGTTTACAAGAGCTCCGAGATATGAATGATTTTGATTCCCAGCACTCATTTTAGTGCTATAAGTGTCAACACCGTGGAAAATGGTTGATAGTGACATGGATATTCTAAGACACGAGGATTGCCTCGGTGTTTTAGGTTTCTATGAGTTCCTCAAAGGAGAGGGATTAACAGACGATGAAATTGTTCCTAACAATCATCGTCAGATGTTCTATGAAGTAGAACGAGGTGAGCCTGTAAGGCACTTGGTTGTAAGTAACAACCTAAGTAAGACAGTCACTCCTGAAGTAGTGAAGGGTTTCGATAACATCTTCCAAGAAGGAGTAAAATTGACTGGTGCTATGCTTACCTCTGATGATACACATAACGAACTTAAGAAAAAATTTGAACAAAAAGAGTTTCAGCCGGGTAAAGACCTGACTAAGAAGCTACTAGTTCGAGACTGTTTATTTTGGTATCGCGCTCGTCAGTTGAGACAGCGCAAAGCCAACTTATCGCACAGTGATATTTTCGCTACTGTCAAAGGCGAAATGTCAATCCTGAAAAAGGACATGACTAACTTTATTGACTTTACAATTCAAGCATCAATGCTTAGTTTTGTACACTACCTTGAAAATGCTGGCTATCGTAAAATCGACGCTACTGCTATCAAGGTAAACATAGTAACTCTTCACTCCCATGCAGGTGTGATTATTCACCCTGAAGAAGATGCCGAGATGATTCGTGATAACGATAACAAGGCTAGAAAAGAGAAAGATAATTACTTCGACCCATCAATTATTTGATGGTCATAAGTGGCAATTAAATTTGACCTACATATATCTGCTACCTCCGCAGAGGACCTCAAAGCACAATTAAAACGCGCTTTGGTGGAACTTGGTGGTGCAGAGGCTAACCCACAAGATGTGGCAACGCCTAACAATAATGCGGCAAAAGCCTACAAGCGAGAAATAGCAGAGAAAACAAAAGCTGCTATGGATAAAAAGAAAGCAAACCTCGAAAGATTTACTGGCCAAGTTTATGGCTGGGATGTCGATGAGAACAATAGCTTGATTCCTAATTGGGACGAGCAACTAAAGATTCTAATGATGAGGGAAATGCTTCTACACTATAGTTACTCAGAAGTAGCTAAAGAGTATAACAGAGTTGGCTTTGTAGGTAAAACCGGAGGTAAATTTACCTCTGATGCTATCAGCCGTATTGCAAGTAATAAGCTACACGAAAGAGTAGTTGAATTTAAGGGACCTGAACTTACGAGATATTTAATTCGTAAAGCAAGGCTTGAGCAACAAGAGGCAGCTGTTCGTGCAAAAGCACTTGAACAAGGCCTAATTAAGTCGCCTAAGACAAAACCCTCAAAGAAAGCCGAAGCGAAAGCAAGAAAGGCATTAAACAAGGTAAAACCTAAGAAGGTAAAACCTAAGAAGGTAAAACCTAAGAAGGTAAAACCTACGATAAAAAATCCATTTATCAAAACGGCTAAAGACCAAGCAGAAATGTCTGAAGTAGTTTTACAAAAACTAAATCGAAGATACACCCCGCTGAACACTCCGTTCGGTTGGAGAAGAAATTCTGATAAATATATTGCACCGTTTGAACCGGAGCAAATGTTAATTGCTAGATGGAGAAACCTACATTATGGGGATAAAGTTAGCTTTGCTAAGATAGCCCATATTGCTAGTAAAAGTAAAATACCAACTGAGCGAAAGCCAAATGGTAAAACAAGATGGAGTAAGATTGAGATTGAAAGAATCTTAACTAATCCAATTAATGCGTATTACAACAAAATCCATAGAAATGAAATTGCCAGTAATCACTGGCAAGCGACTGAGATGAATACGCAAAAAAAACCGAAAAAGGCTAAAAAGCCTAAAAAAACCAAGAAAGCTGAAAAGAAAGTTGCCCCGGTTCATCCGTGGAAACAAGAAAGACTTAGCAGCGAAGTCAGCTTTAGTTTATGGTGCGAAGAAAAGCTCATTCCTATTATTATGAAAGAGAAAACCTTTGTCATCGGAACTAGACTAATCGAAGCTTGGTTTAAAGATGTGAAATCTAATTATGTGAAAAGTTATGACCAATGGTCTACTATTCACCAACAGGCTATTATGACATATGTCAAAAAGGCCTTTAACCTAATTAGGGACAACGCAAGCTCCTATGTATCTGTACAAGATGCTGGAGATAACTGCGTTCTCATGGTCGAAAGACCACATCAATTAACTACTGAAATACTAGAAAAAGCCTTTGAAGGGTGGACTGACATTGGAGCCGAGTGATAAACCACTTGAATTCGTCGAAGTATACTTTTCAAAAGGAACTAATCTAGGCGTAGAGTTCGACAAGGGCGGGTCAATCCTGCTACCTGTCGATAAAATTGTTGATGGCGAACATTTTAGTCAAAAGTTCGTTATTGAAACTGATTTTGATGAGAAAAGCTGGCAATTAACGCTTTCCTGGTCTCCTTCTCGCGCAGGCGATGAAAGGATTCCATGGAGTGAGTTAGACGGCAAACTTATCAAAGCTCGGGACCACCCACTTTACGGGACTAAGAACGAGCAATCAGGTCTATATCATGACACTCTTCCAGCAGGTTGCTATATCTGCCGAGAAGAAGTCTGCGTATAGGCAAATAAGTGAGTAAAGACAACAACTTACAATCGCAATTGCTAGAAGCCTCTGATGAAAATAATCGTCAGTTGGGCCGTATAGCAGATTGCTTGGAAGAACTCCTGTCTATGATTAATGGAGTTCAACCAAAAGAATTGGCGAAAAAAGCACAAGAGCATAAAAAGGCTCGTGCAAATTTAAGAAGGAATAAGGGGGCTAAGGCTAATGAGTGAAGAATTAACTGCTTCTGCTCAAAAGCTTGGATGCTCCCCTTCTTTTGTTGAATTTGAGCGACTTCCTCTTACTTTTTCGCAAATAGCATTGGTTGCCGGGATGACTATTACTGACCCTCGGCATCAAACAGGACCGCATTATTCGTCTGACACTAAAACTGATTTAGATTTCTGTGTCGAGACTGGTCCGGAAGGAACAGCTATTCTGTTTAACAACCATAAAGGTGGGACAACAGGAGAAGTTGTACTTGATGCTCCTAAATATAGGAGTAAAACACGCCATATAGTTAATGCAATGATTCAGTTTTCTCCGGGTGATTATCGCCCGTTAGTGAGAAACCGAAATGCTACTCTGTTTATTGGAGACATGGGTACTTGTTTATCAAGCACTGATGATAACGAAATGACAGAAAAATATGGTGTTTACGCCCTCCGAAGAAGAGGGTGGTCATACAATAACCGAGCAGGCTATGAAGCACTCGGTTTTAGAATGCAGACTACCGGAGGTATCAGCATTCAGTATGCGTGGGATAAAGATGAGCATGTTCACGGCTGGAGAAACGATAACTCTGGCCATCATGCTACCAAAGTAATACCCTTTTTTGGGGCTACAAAACCTACGCGGATTAAACCTATTTTCGAAGCTAAATTTCCGCTTCAAACTTTCAAGCAGATGTTAAATAAAGCTGGAAGAAAATCAGGTGCTGGTGGTGCTCTTTACTGGGCATACAACCATGAATCTAAAAAATTTTATTCGATTGGTGCCTATGAAAATGGCACAATATCAAAAGAAGGACAGAACAGTCAAGTCCCAGTATGGATAGACAACTCTGTTGAGGGCATAGTAGGGGGTACAATTCCTTACCGTCCATTTGGTGAAACTATCGTTAATAGATACAAAGAGGCCTCTCATGCAGGGGTTGGAATAGATGACCTTGGTCGTCAATATATTTGTGTTTATTACCCATGGGGTCATATACGCTACAATCATATTACCTTTTCACACTCTGTAATTAACAGTGATGAAGGGCAACTTGAAGGCGGACCCCTTAAAGTAACTGAAGGCGAAAAGCCACCATTTTTTGAAAATTTTGATTTAACATTCGAATATTCACCTTATACCGACGAGGAAGAGAGATATCTTTCTAAGTGGTATGAGACATTCATTGCTTTACAAGAAGTTAAAGTCTCTATGCCTTTATTACCAAAAAAAGGAGAAATCCTAAATTGGTACTTAGCATATTGTCAACATGGAACTGATGTTAGCGATGAAGACGAACTGCTGGCTCGAAAAATTTTGAGTTAAGCAAATAAGTGAGTACAAACAATCTACTCCAAGATGGATGGAAGACTAATGACGCTCTTTGGTTACTAATAGAGCCAAGAGTTAAGTCTCCCATCGCTGAATTCATAAGTGCATTGCACTTATCTGAATCCAGTCAAAAACACCCTGCTGAAGTAAACCTATGGCTAAAAAATACGCTTGAAAATTTCTTTGACAAGCGGTATAACACAGTTGTGCCTAGATATGGTAGAGTTGAATCGAGCAATCGCGCGTTTTGGGATAACCTTAACGCCTTTGGCTTGGTAGCAACCCGCCTTATATCACACGGCTATACAACTGAGCCCGGTACTGACTTCGTTCTAAAAATGATTGAAGCAGTTAAAGCAGCAGAAAGCTGTCGTTTCGAACTTTATCAGGATTAATGATAAAATGACGCTCGATAGACTAAATGATGTACTCCCTAACGAAATAGCTAAGCCTATTACTACCGTTAGAGGAGTCGAATACATTCGATGTGAATATTTCGAAGATGGACAAAGAGTTTATTTTTCCGTCTTAGATTTCGTTTTGAATGGTCCTCAAGAAGGGGATATAGCAACCCGTAAAGAATTTAACAACGGGTGCGAGCACTCATTAAAAGTGCTTACTAAACATTATGAAAGGGATGATATTATTCCTTGCATGATAGAGGTCGAGCTTACCACAACAATAGATAATCAAACAGTTATCAAAAACCAAAAGTTGTGGGTTATAGTAAAAGATACCGAGACTACTCGGGAAAAATTTAGACTCGACACAAGACTAGGCGTAAGAGGTAACTCTTTTGCCTTAGTTCCTGATTTTTTAGTAAAACGGCATATGAACCAACTGTCTACTAACAACGATGTTACTGTAGCATTTAGTGTCATTACCGGAATACCTAAAGAGACTCTTGTCCTGGGGGATAGAGTATGAAGGATGATAACGAAAGAATATTGGAACTAATTAACGAACGACTGGCTATTGGCGAAGAACGCTACGGCCATGGAGTTCGAAAAAATGATGATACAACGCAATGGGGGACTAAAACTGATTCTTGGACCGAAATGGGACTAGAAGAAGCACTTGACCTTACCATTTACTTATCCGCGCAATTACTAAGGCTTCTTGATAATGAGGAAGCAATAAGAAAGCGCGACGAAATAAGAGTAAATTTTGCGTTGAAACAAGCTGCTAAGATTAGAAATCTTGAAGCACAGCTAGAGAAGTATGAAGAAGCATTCGGAACTGATTTGTCAGATAATATGCCACTTCTCTAAGCAATAAGTGACTGAAGATTCAGCGCGTGAATTACTAGCCAGGGTTACTTGTACTAACCTGAATGAGCTAGAGCACAGTCGAGGTATTGCCTGGACTGCGCAAATATTACTAGATGGTGTCTATGCTGGCACCGCCGAAGACCAAGGTATGGGTGGAGATGTTAATTTCGAACCCCATCGGGTCACCTCAGACCGCCTAGAGCTGGTTTGGGAAGAAACAATAAACCGAGCAGACCGAATCGGTGAAGCCTTAGTACACTTGAAGTGTGCTAGCGCTATTAAGCAACCTGGTCGCTTCTATAACTGCGATGTTTTCGCATGGCTAGATGCTACCTACGAAGGCGCTCCAATGACTTTATTGGATGCCTACAATGCCTTGATAGAGGAAGACCGAAGATTAGGTCTTGCTTAAACGAGGAATAAGTGTCGCAGCGTGTAACACAAAGAATTACCCGAATGTGGGGCCATAGGAGAACAGTACCATTAAAGGACTCTCCTGGGCAAACAGAGGATGTGCAAATTATGGAGGTAAGAATTACCGAAATGAATCTAGCATATCTCAAAGAAGCAGTAAGAGTTGCTGAAGAGCGACTTTCTACTCTAAAGAACCATTTTGGTCAAGAGGCAATTGCCAACCTTGACCGTCGTGGACATGAAAGAACTAATGTTCTCAATGATGAGCAACAAAAGAGTCTTTCATTTGCATTACCAAAGCTGCAACTGTGGCCTGGTAATAAGGATAGCGAAAAGGACTTGAGAGTCTATGCAGAAGCTATTCAAAACTTGCCACATGTGCAAGACATAGCTGCTCCTGTTGAGGAAGCAGAGAACTTACCTGATGATGATGATGATGATGATGATGGTGGGTTTGATGGACTTGGAAGCCTATTCGGTAACCGAAGACAAGGTCGTTAAGACCAAATAAGTGAAACCAATAGAATTGTTTCTAAAATACCCTAACCTCTTTTTTAGCCAGTTGGCTAAAAAGAATAGAACTATACATATAGTCAATAGCGAGGAACTAGGGCGTGTGTTTGAACCACACGAAACAAATCATACGCAGGTCGATGGAATTTTCCTTTCATGGGGAATTCCGGGTGACGCAAGCAGAGGTTACTATTACAGCTCTAGGCGAGATGCCGCTGATGGGTGTAACAGAAAAATAAGTAACTTCCAGCAATTCGGAACTGGGAATAATAGTTATTCCTTTAAGATTTCTGACCAAAAAACCATAAAACTGGGCAAAAGTACATGGAATTACAATAACGATAATTCCGCAAATTTTGCAAAGCTAGTAGGCTTTGATGAAGCTAATATAGCTTGGTTGTCAGGAATACCCGAACTGAAAGAGTCATTTAGACTGTTTGCAAGCGAAACCACCAATTGGTGGGATGAGCATAGAAACCCAAATGTAAGAAATACTGCACCTCAACGCTTAGTTGATGTTACTGAATTTATTTCTGATAAAACCGCAAAAGCAGCGTGTGAACAACTTGATAAGCTTATTGATAAAGATAAGCTGACTCACAGTACATGGGAACTTCAAACCCATAAACTAGCTGGGCTCCTTGATAGGCCGCACATTTATCGTGCTCGGCGTGAGGGAGACCCGGAAATAACTAATGCGTTTAGTACAGATTGGACCATAGAACAAACTTCTAATCCGACTACTATTCGCTCATGGAACGAAAAAAAGAACAAGAAGGGGACAACCAACAACGGCCTTGGACTAGGAAACGAACCTCTAGCGGTTCGTATCGTAGACGGCTTCGTTAGAAAACCCTTTGATGTTCATATAGAGGCTGGAAACCTAGACTCTTTTGATGTACGCTTCCATGCACATTATACCTGGATATCTGGCAAATTTAATACTGATGCCAAACTTTCCAGTAGAATGAACCAATATACCCGTAAAATGCAAAAAATTGTTGAATCTACCAAGAAGAGAACATATTTGCCGATAATTACTGGTATAGTTATGGAACTTTGTCCTAAAACAAAAACCGGTAGCCAATATTATCACTGGACTGAACAACAATGGTCAGATGATATGATATTGTCAGTTATGCCGGAAGAATCAAACCCTTACAAGGCTGAAGAGTTACTAAGGGTTCAGGACCAAACCAAAAAACGAGCTATAAAAGGTGCCTACAAAGGTGGGTATCAAGGTATATCTAGTCTAACCTATAATGGAATGACTTTACTTAACTATGTTAGAGAAAGCGGCCTATCTGCAATAGCAAAGGGTTCGCCTGTCTCTAGTTATAATTTAGATAGACCGAAGCGAATGCCTCTTTCACTAGAGGATTTTAAGAAAATTGAGAGACCGAAGGTTGATATTAAACCAGTTGAAATCGGTCACTTGCGTTTCTATCGTTTATCTGTTCCGCCAAAGCGACATATTACTGCAGACATACTGAGTGATTTGTTGCTACCGAGCATGCCTGAGTTGCTTATTGCGACTGATGCACATGTACGGATTACACAAGCCGATAACTTTGTTAGCGGTGAACATTGTTCAGGAGGATGTAGTAAGAATCTAACATTGGATTGCGAACTACCCCCTGGTCTTTATCTTGTAAATCGACATGAAAAGTGCGCGTTAGGGCATGACCCTGGGCGAGCAGAATATACAAGTGGCTTTGGTGATACTTCTAATGAAACTATCACTATTCGCCGGTTGTTATCTCAAATGAAGGTCTCTTATGACCAGTTTAGAGCTAATATGGTTAGTAATAACCAAACAGAGGCTCTACACACCATGAGCGCTGATGATAACTCAGCGTTCTTTGGTCGCCTTTAATTGAGGCAAATAAGTTGGTATGAGTAATAATGAATCTCAAACTGAAGTAGCTAACTCCGATGAAGGAGTTGTGCTCACCAATCAAAACCTACCAGGACTGGGCTTCTTGGTTAACTATGCTGTCTATGACGGTAGTGTTGACTTGAAGCATTTTGTTAACTATATGTATANCATAAGCGATATAGACTTTGATAATACAATAGCTGGAGAGGAACGATATGGTGATAATAATGAGAGAAAGGCGGCATTTCAAGCCCGCTATCAGCACTTAATCCCCGTGCCTCGACACGGTGGTAGTGCGTTCTCACAAGCTGTTCGTGCATTAACCACGAAAGCTCAGAGGGTTGTTTATGACGACCCTGACGACCCGCTTTCTAATAATAAAGAAAGACTAAGGGTCGCAAGAAATGGAAGCTGGGGTTATAATATTCAATGGAATATTGTACCTCTACGCAAAAACATGGAATATGCCCTACAAAGAACCCGTCGCGGTTATGTTGATGGGCAACCTAGACTACAAGTAAAAACTGAATCGCTTTACCGAATTAGGAAAGCATTTCCAAATACTAGTTTTACTAGAAATTGGTTAAGAGATTACCTAGGACATGTATGGGAAGGAACTAGTATGCCATCGGTTGAACAACTGCGAAATTGCGTTGTTTTAGAGCCGATGGAAGCAGAAGCCTTACCTAATGACGGGCGTTTTATGCGTAAAGCACAAGAACGCCTTAGAGATGCATTTGTTAGCGCGTCAATGTCTATTGACGATGACAAAATGCGTAAAACTGTAAGAAGGACGGTTGTCGAAATGGGAGGTATTTTACCTCACGGCTCTAGTGGCGGTGTTTATTTTATTTATGACCGCAACAAGACATGGCAACCAAATCTAAACAGACTTTCAGGAGTAATAGATGCTTTCGCAGACACTGGCAATACTAGTGATAGACATGCTATGTGGGTCGAAAGAGCTACTCCGTGGTGGACAACCATTTCTGAAGAAGATAGTGATGAAATACCAATTTCTGCTCACTCTACTTCAGGTATGAGAAGTCTAACCTATGGTTCCTCTCAAAAGCAAATTGATGATATTAAGAGAATGTATGTCGCTACGATGCAAAATGCTCAAGCGAAGTATTACCGTCTTGTTCATCAAATGCTTCAAAATGGAGAAATCGACGAAGATGCACTTGCAACAAAGAGAGCCGAAGTCATGGAGACTTTGGAGAAGGCACAAAATGACCTTGGTACTGACACAGTGGCTTTAGCTACTGAAAAATACCAAGAAGTTGTTAGTGGTCTGACCTCTCGATTTGAGTCTATGTGGACCCCTGATGAAAGGGCTTCGCAGGCTGAAAAAGAGCGAGTCGCTAACCGTATTGACACTATGTTGTCTCTACGATTGTCCTAACGGACATATAAGTGTGGACTAAACGAAACACAAAATGTACGGCCATAAAAAAAGATGGCCATAGGTGTAAAATCCATGCCCCAGCGGGGGATATTCGCTGTGAACATCATTCCTTTGAGGTAATGTCGTTCTTGCGCAACCCCTTTTTGGCAACAGGACTTTTCACCCAATATTTTCCTAAAAATCACCACCCTGCCTGTGATAGAACAGGTCAGAATGATTGTGATTGCCCGGATAAACCAGTAGGACAACTCTTGCTGGAAGGTTTCAATCGTGCAATGGAGGCTTCTCTTGAAGATACTCCTGAATACAAGGCTGAATACGCAGCTAGGTACGAATTGATTACTACTTTGGTAGGAATGGCATACGATAGCATGACTGTCGATGATATGTTCCTACCCCCTGATTCTCATTGGCGGCAATTTCGCTTTCAAGTATGGGAATCGAAAGCTAAACGCCTTGTTTGGAAGAAGTGTTTTGACAACTTCCGTAATAACGAACATGGTAAGAAAGCGTTACTAAAACGCCTTAGGCAAATGAAGCCTATCAAGGTGTTTTACATGACTTCTAAGTTCCTCAATCCAAGAAGCGTTGGGCCTGACCCTACTTCTAAAATGGGAGGAAAGAAGTTCAAGAAAAAGAATTTAATGAAGAACTACAATAACAATTTCTTAGGACAAGAGTTGTATTTTGATGTTGATTTCAAAATGGATTCTTTTGACGATTCAGCCAAGATGACCAAGAGAGTTGTCGGATGGCTAGGTCGTAAATTTGGCGTTACTCCTGAAGACCTTACTATCGTATTTAGCGGTGGTAAAGGCTTTCATGTAATATGGTACGGTTGGGATATTTCTCATACCGCGCCCCNCCATCAAGCTACTTACAAGAATATTCTAAGTGGCGAAAGTGGAAAAATTCCTTCAGTTTACTTACAGCGTCTTCATAAGAAGATTAAGACTGAGTATATTGAAGAACTACAGGCAGAAGGTATTCTAGTGGACTACGAAGTTACTAGAGACCCTAGGCGTATTATTCGCCTACCTGGAACTATTCACCACAAAGGAAGACCCTGTAAAATTATTAACTATGACGAGTTGGATAATTTTACTCCTCCTGATAGATTATGGTGATTATAAGTGTCCAAGATAAATTGGAAAACAATGTCACAGGATATTACCTGTGCACTTTGTGGTACTACCGTGCCACGAGTTAACAATAATCAAAAATTTTGCAGCGATAAATGTCGACAAGACTATTGGAGTAATCCTCCAACTGTAAAGGCTATTTGTGAAGTCTGCAATGAAGAATTTGATAAGAACCCACATCGTAAANCACCGACTTGTGGGAAGTTTTGCGGAGATGTATACAACTCTGTAAGACAGCAATTATGGAGCGATGAAGAGATAAAGCACCTGATTCTTTTGAATCGAGGGTTTGGACTGAGTCGCTTTGCAAGACATATATTTGGCAAACCTAAGAAAGGAGCGAGAAGTAGCTTTATCGACCGCTTGCTAATAATATGTGAAATATCCAAGGAAGAAGATAATTTAAATTTATTTTCTATCTTAAACGACTCTAGCGTCTTTATCGAAATGAAAAAAGATGAATGGGTCGCTAAAGGAAGACCTCCTGCTCATGCCCCTGGAACTAAAGGAGGCAAAACGACAGAGGGTGCTAAAGGTCGTTATACCTATAGACGAATGAGAGAGACTTTTGCTCGTTATAAGCAGTCTAACTTTGAGTTTGATAGACAAGACCTCAGAACTCAGTTAAAGGTAAGGGTTTATCCCGAATTTAACTGGGGGCCTTACAAAAAAAGAACTAAGGCAGGGAAATAATCCCATAAGTGAGCACTATTATTGTGAACATAGAATTGGACCATCATTGGACTGTTTACACAGACCTAAAAACTGGTTCCACCCATCTTCAGGCTTATGTCGAAGAGGGTGAAAAAGAGTGGATTCATGTCCTCCTAAGAACTCCTGAACGGGGTCAATGGGAAGGTACAAAATTCCACAATCGAGCTACTGTTGTTATTAAAAACAGCGAGTACGAAGAAGCGGTTTCGGCAGTAATTTCTGTTGGAGACCCAAGAGGAGGATTCTGTATGGAGTCCTCAGTTAATCAGACGGGACACTACCTTAGTGTTCCTACTGACCAAGAATCTCTTCCCCATGTTGATGACATGGAAAAAAGAGGAGAGGGCTTTTACAAGCTAACCCATTACCCTGGAAAGATACAAGAGGAAAAAGAGGAAGAAGAGTGAACCCTTTTATTGACCTTCTTTGCGATAAATGTAATCGCTACCTATTATCACCACAGGGCAGTCCTAAGTGCCAATTTAAGTACGACGGTGACTGGCTATGTGCTGAATGCGACCCTAACGGGTGTGCTGAGTGCGGTATTTACGGGTGTGATTGTAAGAATGACTTGGAAACTAAAGAACTCTTTAGTTGGAAACTAAAGAACTCCAACTGTGACTGTTGGACTGATAGCGGAACCCCACCTATTGAGTGGGTTTGCGTTGAATGTCAAGGAGGTGAAGAAGAATGATTATAATTGAAGTTCTTCACCATCCAAATCATAACACTTGGAAACTTTTCAACCGTGCTAATAGCATGGAAGAAGCCCGCGAAATCGCCGCAAAGGCGATACTAAAAACAAACTACTTGGCTGTTAGGATTAGAGAATCCTAAACCAAGAATAAGTGTCCAGAAATACTGGTGCAAAAATTCTTCGTGAAAACGAAGCTGTCACTAAAGCCGCTATGGCTTTTGGTGCGGAAAAAAAGATAGTGACTACCCAAACTATTGAAGTTCAAGGGTGGCCACAACAAATACCTGAGGTTAATGGTGTCTTTAAGGCGCTAAGTGCCCTACAAGTAGAAGAGCATACTAGAGCATCTAATCTTTTAGTAGAGCTAAGTGAAACGACCGATGGTCGACGCAGAGGAGAAATCCGACGCCACTACAACACTATTTGTAAGAACATTGAGCGTAATAACCAGGTTCTAAACGCCTTGCTAGACAAGAAAGTTGGAACCCCAAAGAAAGCCAAGAAACCTACAAAGAAGACCACAAAGAAAGCAACTAAGGCTGCAAAGCCAAAGACGCAAGCTAAGAAGAAAGTTACACCTGAACAGGTGAAGAAGGCTGCTTCAAAGCGAGCAAGTGGTAGTTCCCGTGGTAGGAGAGCTACTCTTGAAAAGTTGAGTTTTAAAGAACTACAACAGTGGGCTAAGAAGCGCAGTTTTAGCGCTGCAGGTTCAAAGGATGAGATTATTAATCGAATCCTTGGAAATGGCAAATAATTGCCAATAAGTGACGGTAAAACATAACCGGTATATCCACCTTTGGGGTAAATACCAAGGTGGGGAGTGGGAATATCTAGATACTGCTGATAAGCATAATTCTAAAGATTTTCTTTACTCTAACTACAAACTGGCTTTTGGTAACAATTGGGCATTCCGATGGAGGAAGTCCTGTGACTGAAAGCCTCGCTAAAGTTAAGCGGATTGGCAAACTTAATACTCTTGAAATGAGAATAATAAAGCGAATCTTAGAGACTAAGCGAATTGACATTAATAACCCCTTTACAGCACAACAAATCTTAGATGCTATTGAAGCTGATTTGACTGAAAGTGGATGCACTATGCGCTACTTTCCTAACAAGTATAAAATGAATTATTTACTAAGAAAGAGTAAAAAATTTATTTGCGAAAAGGCTGCTGAAAAGGGGGTGAATGCATGGGTACTGAACCCACAAAACTAGGTTTAAAACTGAATAAGAATGATAAACTCACAGATATGTGGCTTAATGCTCTTAAAAAATGTAACCTAAAAACTCCCTTTACAACTAGACAAGCCTATGAAGCCCTTTGCGTTGAAGCAACAATAAAGGGTAAGAGAAGAAAAAGAGTACCAGCAGGTACTAATGAACTTTCTAAGAGGCTTAAGCTTTGTAAAAGAGTAGAACGAGTCAACCCCAAGTGCGCTGGAAAATATATTGCGCTTTGGGACTTTGTTGACTGATAAGTGAGTGATATAATAGAACTCGAAATTTACACTGACGGCGCGTGTCCCAATAACGGGACTCCTGAAGCTCAAGGTGGATTTGGTATGGCTGCCCCTCACCCTGAAAGGGATAGATGGGCGAAAGACAGTTATCCTTGGGGTGCATTACTCCGAGAAAGATATGGAGAGCCAACCAATCAAAAATGCGAACTAATGGCAGTTATGTTTACTGTTAGAGGGTTTGCCGAGGAAGTCCTAACCAACCCTGAACATGATTTTTGGGATGAAGAAGGACAAGCTAAATTGAACATCCGTGTTTATAGTGACTCTATGTATGTAGTACAAGGAGTAAATACATGGATGCATAACTGGAAAAGAAATGGATGGAAGAACAGTAAGAAAAAACCAATATCTAACATGAAAATGTGGAAAGATTTGGATAATATGCTGTCTTTTGAACGCCTTAGAGGCGTTTTTTCTTTTGTACATGTTCCTGGTCATTCTGGTAATACCGGAAATGACATTGCCGATATGGAGGCAAAAGAAGGAGCTATGAGAGCCGCCCTAGGAGTTAACTCTATGAAGGAGAAGACCTGGGGCGAATTTATCGCCTTTGTTGAAGGCGACCACTCTGCTGAAATAATCACTGAAGGTGCAATATATGACTTTAAGTGACCATCAAGAAACTGAACTATTTACCTATGAGCGTTCATACGATGAAATAGAACTAATGCTTGATAAAGCTGAGAGGAAGAAAAATAAGCACTTCACTGCTATACACATGTGTAAGCGTGAAGATAAAATATACCACATGCGCCAATTTAAGGCGCTAGAAGGCGTAGTTAAAACACTACGCTGGGTACTTGGTGACAAAGATGTCGACCATCCTTTGGAGTAATTAAAATGACAAAGGAAATAGACGATTGGCTAACTCCTGATGAGTTAGCTCTTGATTTATGGGGTAATTACCCCGAAGACATGTATGAAGGTAATACTGCCTGGCTAAAAGTTGTTTTTGACAAACTAAAAGTCGGCGGTATATGGGGATGGATGGAGGCTAATAGAGTCTTCAAAAAAGTCTCTGATACTCATTTTGTCGAAATTGAATAATACCAAAATAAGTGGACTGTAAATCCAACAATGATATGGAGTGCCTTCAATGACTTTTGACTGGCATTTCGAGTGCGGTAATAGCACTAAACATAATAATTGGTCTATGCATTCATTTGCTATGTTACTTTTACATGCAAATGGAGACTGGTCTGAAAAAAGATTGGAAGAAGAATTAACTGCGCTTGCAGTGAATAGAAATACTGTTTTAAAAAACGCAGATACTAATAAAAAGGCTGATGGAAAACTAAAAAATAAATCTATACTGCCTAGTTTAATTGTAAGCGTAAAGAAAGTTCCTAAAGATGAACTAGATACTTTAACAGATATATTTTTCCAAGATACAGAACCAAGCGAAGAAGCAGAGGCTTGGGTTGCCGAAGTAGGGTTTAGAGATAAGCCCACTCCAGAGCAACTAAAAGATACAGAAAAATTTTTAGAGGGACAAGGTGGAAAGGATGCAATTATGCATGCTATAAACCAAGCAAAAAGAGGTGATTACATTAGAAGCGAATCTAAAGGTAATCTCAATATTTTACTTACTAAGCTTTTGAGCTGTGATGGAGAAACCATTAACCCTATTGAGTCTATGTACATAATAGACTTATTTATGAAAATGTCTGATAGCGCCCATAAAATGGCCGCTGAACTAGTCACTAATGATATGTTATTAGTGGCTAAATCCTTTGGCTACAGTGCAGCGAGTGGAAACTCGTTTCAAGTATACTGAGGAGATAAGTGACGCGTGAAAAATACGCTTGTGTAACAAATGAGAGATTCTCGATGAAAATAGAGAGTAGCGACGGTGAAACAATATACACCGTTAGCTATTCTAAATATCATCTAAGAAGAGATAACTCAATTGTATGGCGATGGCAATGTGAGTGTCGAGGATATCGACAACACCGCCGTAGCTGTAAACATATTCGCGAAGCCAAGAAAAAATATTGTGGCTGGCGCGAAGACAAGGCATATGAACCTCCGCTGGAGATTGATTACCTTGATGAAAAAAACAAAGAGGCAATATGTCCTCGATGTGAAAAAATGGCATACCCGATTAAACAAATGACTAATTTGCATGACCACGAGTCAAGCTACACGGGTGATGTACCATGAGTCGTAAATACGACACGAAGCGCAGAAAAAAATGGAATCGTAGGATTCTATTGTGTAAAACCTTGAAAGAACTAACTTTGACACATGTCAAAGATGAAANGGGTCTTGTTTGGTTATGTGCTGATGATATTATTGATTCTTTAAACGGATTTATAATGAATAAAAAAAGAAACTACAGAAAAGATTTGACATTGCAAGAATTGCTAAGTCGTCTCCGTCCTATGCTAAATAGCGATTTTATGGAAAGAGACTATACTGATGAAAGCAACCGTAATAGAAGATATCGAACAGTAATTTTTGCAGTTTCGGATATTGAAAAACTAGATAAATATATTGAATATTGTAGCCTAGAAGNGGCTAAAATCTAGTAAATAAGTGGAAAATATTTCACAAGAAGATATTGCTAGCCAAGAAGCTAGCTCGGAGTATTATGAAGCGAGAGCTCCTGGATTCGTAGGTTTTTATCCCAATAACTTTGGGTATGACTCCTACGGAGAAGGGGACTTTATTTCAGCTGGAGCTGACGGTAAAGTATACGCTTTGTTTGAAAATGAAGAAACAGGGAAAATCGACAAGTACGAATTCACTGCGAAATGGGGTGGCCCTATAAACGGCGTACCTCAAAAGGAATGGGAGAACGACATTGCTAAAGAGTATTGTCAAGACCTATTCAGTGAATTTGTCGGTAAGGGAGTTGCTGTATCAGCAAATCACCCNCCTGTAACTAGGGTCGAATTTGAGAAAGTTTGGTCTCCTAGAGAATACAACTTCAGGAATGACGAAATCGACATTAAGCTCCATGTAACATCTAAAGAAGACTTTAGTGCATGGGCTAGAAAATACACCGAAAACAATGAAGAAGATTGGGATAAACTGCTGAAAGCGCTATTTACAAGGCGTGACGGGTTTATGCCATACTATTCAAACGACCCAGCTACCTGGAAAGAGGAAACCGAAAATTACACTAATTTGGGTGGACTTGGTGGCAGGCGTGGCTCAGAAACTATCGCAGTCTCAATACTGCTACAATTCTTCCTATGGAGGGAGAGTAAGTTATGGGTCAATAATATAACAACCACCGATTGGTGGGATAGCTTTCAAGGAAGTTTTGAAATGTCACTGTTTCGTGGAGCACTCTGTGGACCAACAGAATGCCATGGAGATAGATTTGATATCAAGACTAAAACTGTACGCATCGACAGCGATGAAGCGTATATTTTGAAAGTTCTAAAAGAAAATCACAATACCAAATCGTGGAGACTACTCGACGAGGAGGAGGAGTGATAATAAGTGAAAGAGGAACCGAAAGGTTCCTCTATTTTTTTTTTGTGTCTTATTGTGAGCACAATAGGGCATAAGCGATATGCTTAGGGACTTTATGCTCTCCTGGCTCGTATACTCCGTAGTATGTGTTTGCTACTTTGGAGATAGAAACTTCGACCTCTTCGTCTCCTAACAATTCTTTCTGTAAGTCTAGAACCCACGACATATCACTTAGATGCTTTAGAGATGGAACCTCGCAACAAACCATTCCTGAGCCACCGTGAAGCGAACCAGGAATACGCAGAACTCTTGCTTTATCGGCAGTAACTCTTTTGTCGACAAAGGCGCCATAGCGAAGAACAGTGCGAGAAAGAGCAAACGCAAGTAAACGCTTTGCATCAGCATCTTTCATTTGACGCATATCTCCACCCTTCATTATTTTCTCTCGATAATCATTACAGGCCTTTCTAAAACCTCCTATCACTTTTTGTGATGGGAGGCTTTTTTTTGTGCCATATCTTTTCTTATCAGTATACCACGGAGTATACATTCCAAGGGCGTTAGTAAATATTTCTTCGTCTTTACTAGCTAGCTTTAGGAAGTATTCTATTGATTCGTTGAACCTNTTGCCCCATCCTGATTCGAATGCTTTTAGATGCCATGTGTTTGCTGATTGAGCGTGTGCTTCGACTTTGATAAAATCCATTGGATTGAAGTCATATCCTCCAACATACTGAATCAAAGACTTTCTTACAGACTCATCTGTTTTATTGCGCTGTGAGAAAAGTGGGTGGTTAGAGCTATCCACTCGGATATGAAACCCCTTCTTTCCTGAAAAGGTAATTTTCATATCGGAATGGTCAAAGCCGAAATCTTTTGATAGAATATTAACTAAGTTTACTGTGGAGCGAGCAGCAGCTCCTAAGTTTTCTTTTGGGCTTCTTTTATCTGCTCCTGGGATATCTCCATAGTCAATATCAAAGGCTAAATCCATTGCTCTTCTATCTTTAGTATTGACATTGGCCTTTTCATTCTCTACTCCGCATGAAGGGCAACTGCTCTTAGGCTTGTCCGATTTATAGTCGTGTCCACATTCTTGGCAGCTCGTTGTTTTACTGTCTAATTCTTTAGGTGGTCTGTGTGACGGGTCTAGATAGTGCGAAAGGCTCGCATAAACTGCTTTAGGTGCCCGTTTTTTCGCTAAGGCTCTAATACTCTCAAGGTCATTATGAGCCTGATGGCGTATCATACGACTATCCCATGTCAAGAACGCGATTTCTCTGCGAGGTATATTATCAATATCTAATTTAGCAGTCTCGTAATACTCCCTAAACAAGGAGAGCAAGTCTTCTTTCCTAAGCATAGCTAACACTACTCGGTAATTAGGGTATAAACATTGCTCAAGCTGAGGCTTGTAATGCTTGTAGTTCCTTTAGTTCAGTAATAATCGAGGATGCAATTGTTTTGTCAACAGGGAGGCAGTTAGGGTCGTCTTTCTTGGTAATCTTTCCAAGTTGTTCTTGTGGGACTCCAGTCTTTTCTGACAACCAAGCTACATCGCCTTTGTGTCCTAAGTCGGATAGAAGGTACATAATTAACCCCTTTTGTGCTGGTGAACAGCTAGGCCCGCTACCAAAAGATTGTGCTTTTGCTTCTTTTGGTTTTTGGTTAACGGCTTCGGCAGCTTCAACCCATGCAGGTTTTGTATTAGCGTCAGCGGTTTCCTTCTCTTCCTGTGTCTTATGGTAAAGGTCAAGGCCAACACCAAGATGTGTTGCTGCTCTTTTTAGTGCATCTGTAAATGCAGTCTTCCATGCTTGACCAAAGTCAGAGCGAATGGTGGATGTGCCAAATTCTTCGATACGGCCCCATGTATCACATAGAACACTACCGTTCTTGTGCTTTTCATATAGTGGATATTCGACTGAAACATGAAGGATTAGACTTCCTTTGTCGACTACATGGTTTAGGACTTGATAGCGCATAGCGCCACCAAAAACATTCAACATTGTTCTTTTGACATATTCACCTGTGACATAAGACATTTCAAAACCAGCGCCAGGGCGGGTTAAGATATCTTCTTCAGGTGTTGGTGCAGTTAGGGCTTCAATTTGGGTCTCGTTGAGACCGATTTTATGTGTACTCATTTTAATACTCTCCGGTAATCAAATGTAGCCAAATATGCCTATTAAACATTGCTATCACTGTTTTACCTAAACTGAAAGTGATTAATCATTATCAAATCCCCAAGTCTTTCCTGATTTACGCAGTCCACCATTTGTGTTGTGTCGCTTGCCTTGACTTAAGAAGCCGGTAATTGCCTGAACAATTGCATCTCGCTTAGGCGCAGTACCCTCATTTACATTATTCCAATGTTCTCTAATACCCTCGACAAAGTCCTCCATTGTAAATTGGGTCTTGTCTGTGGATGCATAGAATGAGTTAAGTGCATTCCAAATTCCTTCGTCTCGGTTCATTTGCTGACTTGTTTTTCCACCCTCGGAAGCTGAAGGTGAAATGTCCATCAAAGTGCGAGCCATAATAGAAATTGCAAAATCTGCGTGTTCCTTTGTCACTATTGTACTGAAAGAAATTTTTGCTGCTGCACAAGCAAGTCTTCCGATAGAGTTGATTCTTCGGTTGCTTACACTATCGCCGTCAGAACGGTTTAGTCGGCTTTGGACTTGTTCCTTTGCAATATAGCGCATAATATCCATTGGAATAGTAACTTCTTCGTATTCACGAGCAATAGAAAAGAAGCATTGTAAGAAGCGAAGTGGCAGAATATCATGCTCGCCTTCCTCAGTAAAACTTCCATTTAGGCTCATAAGCGCCGAAATAGCTCTCCTAGTTTCTTCTTCCTCATCTTGTAATACATCTCTCATGACAATTGGGACATCAAGTCGAGACATAGTAGAGTCGGCAATACCTGCTTGCTGTGCATAAGTCAAGTTGCTTAGTGGGTCAAATTTTGTATTATCTCCTTTCTTTGGATTAGCTGCGAATAAGACTGGGGTTTTAGTGGTTACTTTGCCACCGTCAACCATTGCTAGTGGGACTTCCTGGGTTTCCAGCGCGGTGTTTAGTTGTGTTGACAAATCTTTACCACGGCTATCTAAAAAGTGAGCCTCGTCAATAACTGCAATACCGCCTGGACCAACAGAAGCTAAAACACCCGGTACGATAACCCTCTTATCGCCTGATGAAAACAATTCATTCTTCGTGGACATTCCCCCAACCATACCTGGGATAGTAGCCCTTTCTGCTGAAATATAGCGAGAGGCAGGTGAAAGTCCTAATGCCCATCGAGCCATTACTGTCTTCCCAGTGCCCGGGTCTCCGAACATTGCCACATGAATATCAGGTCGCTGAGCTAGGCGAGAGCCTCCGGCTTGCTGGAGAATAAGTGCATGTTTTACATAATCTCGGCCAACAATTTGAGGGGCGAAGCTTCGGGTCAAATCGAACATCCTCTCTTCAAAGGAGCGACTATTAGCCCATTCTATGACATGGTCTCTTTCTTCGGGTAAAACTTCAACATCACTTTGAACCGAGGAAGACTCAACGCCAGTGACTACAAGGTACACTTCTCGGTTTCGGTCTCTTTTAGAAGTCTTGTTCATTGGTCTTGAGCGGACATATCCTACAAGCACTACTTCTTCACCAGGTCCGATATTATCACTTAATTCCTGCTGAAATTCAACCAATACTACTGGTGTATCGGAAGATGATACCTGTGGGTCTTGAATCTGTGCTCGACGAATGGTTAGTGTCTTTGATTCCGGAGGTTCTAGTAATGTCCACCCGTTATGTCCCTGAACCGAACAAGGAAGTGGCATTAGTAATTCATCGTCATATGGGTTTTGCCGGACCAAGTGAATATCCGGGTCCTCGCAACGACTACAGTGGAAAGCTGCCTCCACAAACTGAGTTTTCTTTGGTGAGAGGAGAGTAATTTGACCGTGTACTCTAACTAAGCGCCCTAATTCACGGGAGCTTAGTGCTTCTCCGACAGTACGGTCTCTATCACAGTGAACACCAAGAACCTGAATAGACGGTTGTCGGTAATGGCGGTTTAGTTGTCTTTCGGTCCACGCTTGGTCTACTTGTGGCATATAATGTGGTAGTAAGTCCTGAAGTATTCCTAATACTGCAGCCAAATCGTAGACAAGATAAGATGCAAGGTTTCGGTAGTAATTGCAAAATTCCTGCCATGTGTCATAACCACACCCTGCATCACCATCAAATCTATCGTTGAATACTCTTAATTCCGCTTCGGGGATATCGAATAAGCCAGGGAGGTTGTAGCCTAATGCAATTCCTTCTGTGTCAAAGCTAACCGGAGATGGTGTAATATCTTCTCCTAATTGTGTCCTCAAAGAACACATAGCATTTCGACGAGATTCAATAGCACTATCCCAGCGATAATGACCCTCCGTCTGCATTCTTTCCGAGCTGTTCATTGCTGCTTCATCAATTGCGTCATGTGTCAAACCCCATTCCGAAAATAGTCCACTGTGGAAACAAAGCCAAGCATGAACCGAGCGTTTCATTTCTCTTACACGGTTTGCTGCTAAAGCGTCATTTTCATCTTCTAAGACTAAATCACCAAGGTCAATATCAGGCTCTTCAATATCCCAAACTGGGATTCCATCATCAGTCATTCTTCATCACTCCTGTATTTGTTCTAATGCTAATCTTCCCATTGTGAACCTTGTAAACTTTCAAGGCAGGGTTGGATATGCTTTGGACTCTTATTTCTTCTTCGACTACTTTGCACCATTCTATGATAGTATTTTGGTCAGCGTCTTCGAAACCAATTTTGCTTAGGCTAAGTAAGAACCCCGGAACCTTAGGGAATCCGATTTTCAATACTCTCTCATCAGTCAAAACTTGGGACACGAATTGTCTTGCGGTCTCGGACGGTTCTTTAACTATACTGCGGGAAATTATTGGTTTAGGCGTTTCTTCATTACTTAATTTTTGATAGCGGCGAGTCTTATCGCGAAATACCTTGTGAGGCTGACCCTTCCCATCTCTCTTCCATTTAGAACCACTATCTTGTACCGTCCCATCTTCTAAAAGTGGTTTCAAGATACATTGGCGAAATGTGGAAGCAGGCATATCCGGTAAAGCATGAATGCGAGTCAAAAATCCATGGTCTCTTACAAAGTTTCGGCACAAAGTCAAGTTTGCTTCATGCTTACGATTAGTACGGGAAGGAAACATCAACATCAGGATGGCTCCCCGAGTATAGTCCCAAGTGTCACACATAAGGCCAGCCTGCTCAAAGAATACCTTCCTATCTAAATCACTCATCTCATCTAGCTCTCTTACCAAATCTGCGGGTCTCTTCTTACTCATAATTACACGACTACAGAATTTACCTTATGAACATTCCTAAGGGTGTAAAGTACTTTTACACTCTTTTTAGTAAAAGGGTGTAAAAAGGGTGTAAAATACTAGCAAAAGGGTGTAAAAAAAGGGTGTAAAGTTGTTAATACTCACTGTCTTCTATCCCAAGTATATAAAGAAAGGGTGTTTTTTTGCACATATACCCCTGGCACCTAGATTTTTAGTAAAAGGGTGTAAAATATTTCTATTACACCCTTTTCAAAAAGGGTGTAAAAAGGGTGTAAAACTAAAAACGCTATACTGCAAGCTAGAAAAAAATAAAACTAAAAGGGTGTAAAATAGGCAATTACACTCTTTTAGGGGTATGTAAGAAGTCTAATCGTTGTACTAGTCTAAAGTCAAAAAGGGTGTAAAGTTGTTTTACACCAAACGCCTTGCGTGTGCGTGTGCGCGAAGAATATTTTTTCAAAAGGTGTTTAATCAATTCTGACATGTGGCTATTTAGCCATGTAGGTTTGGTATTTTTCTTCGCCTTCTTCTTCAGCTCCCAAATAAAAGAATGTCCTAAACTTGTTAGCCTTGTATGTTTTAACTCCGCATTTTTCTAATAGTGAATATACTATCTTACGGTCTTTGTCCGAAATATCGCTTCGTAAGACTTCCTTCTTCTTCATCTCCTGGTTGAGAATTCCACCATAAGATTCTATGTATGTTATTATTTCACTAGCGTCCAGGTGATTTGGGTCTTCATCATTTAGTTCATACATATTGAGTGTAGCATCATCGAAGTCAGGTTCAACCAAATCATCTTCTTCATCTTCCGGCAAATCTAGCTCTTCTTTAGATTCAGGAGGAGGCGCTATAAATCCTTTTACTGACTTTACATCATCCATAGATAGAGGTTCGATTGGTTGAGGCGCTCGACCTAATAATTCAGTTGGGTCCATTAAATCAAATGCATTAGTATATTCTTTAGACGGAGTTTCGGCAAATTCCACCTTTAACTCAGCAACTTGTTGTTCTAATGCCCTGACTCTCGCCACCAAAGCTTCAATTGTACCGTAAAGCTCAGATTGAATATCGTTCAACTTAGATTCCAATACATCGTTTTCAACATCTTTTTTTGGGGGAGTTCCGAAGTTATGTCCGAGGTTGCGGAATATCTTTCCTATGTCTTCCATGAACCTATCACACTTAGTAGTGAGGAAAAAGGTTATCCGAGGAAAGCCCTACCATCAACCATGCCAGTCAAGCTGTTTGCCCATACTAGTGAAACTGAAAGTAAACAGGTTATGGCGCTACTAGAAGACGCTGAAATGGACTATGAATTAATCGAGCCTGACACTACTTTAATGGGCTATGATGTAATGTTTTCAGTTACTGGGACAAAGAAACCACCAGTACTTAGTGTAAATGGGAAGGCATATAGGGGGTTATCAGGTGTCCAAGATTTTTTTGCAACCCGGTGAATGCTTAGTAGAAAAGCCCGATAGTGAATGTGGGGCTTTAAACGGCAAGGTACTATATTCACCCCCTTACTATGAATGCAAGATATGCTCTCATCAGCTATATACTGAATCAGATATCGAAGGAGATACCGATAGTGATTTCCAACCTGGGGCTAAAGATGACACAGACGGAGAAAATGAAGATGACGGAGAGTCAGACACCGGAGCACCAGTTGATGCATTACTCCCAAGTGATACTCCTGAAGACGCCATGCGCCGAGGTACACAAAAAAAGTTGAGACAGATAATCCAAGAACTCAATGACGGGGAAGGCGAGACCGATGTTTATACCTCTTATTTCATAAACAATTTCGACCAAATAGTTGATTTTTACATGCTCTTTACTAAGTATGGGCCCTTCCAAATCTTTGAAAATTTATCAGACAAAAAGAAGAAATTACTTGAAGTAGCAGCCGCATACATGATGATGGAAACTAAAATTGTGAGGTTTAAACTATTAGCAGAGGTAACTGGTGTAAAGGAACCAAACTTAGTTCAAGCCAGTATTGAGTTCATAGGTATTTTCAAGGGAGATGACTACAAACAAGGAGCATACTTGATAGAAGTATATACACCGTCCTTACGATTACCTGAAAGTTTTGTCAAACCAATGCAAGAGACATGGGCTAACATAATACATCCAAGAGGAAATATGCGTCAAAGGGTAGTAGCATTCATTGGTGCTTTTGCACGAGAATCAGAGGTACAAGGTATGACTGATACTAAACTTGCAGCTGCAAGCGGCCTCACTCGCTCTAGCCTTGCACCTAAAACTAAACAATATCAGCAGATATTAAAAAAGTATTTTCAACAAGAAGTATTATCTTCGCCGTGATACCCTAGTAGTTTCATGGACCTAACATGGAGCCAATTCCGACGAGCACACAAAGGCATGCCTCAAACTGAAGTTTCTGACTTATGGGGTCAGTACAAAGAAGGCAAATACAAACCAAAAGAACAAGCAGAAAATGACCCATACGAAGATTTCAACGAAGCATATAACATTGTCTTTGGTGGAAAGGTTGTCAGCGAAGAAGCCGCTAGAGAGGCAAAGACACTACTATATGGTTTAGTGGAAGAAACTAGTCCATTTACTGGTTATACCGCTAAGAATACCGATGGTTGGACACTTTGGTTAGGCCCAACTAACAACTGTATTCTAGAAAACCACACGCAAAATGTAGCTTTCACCATTACTCGGGCATGGTGGCAAATGTTTGGTACTGGAGCTGTTAGAGTAGATACTCAAGTATTTGACGAGCAATCCCAAGTTGTAAAAATAAAGGAAAAATTCCAAAGAGTAAATAGATTATTTATTAGATACCCACTAATAGGTTCTGAAGTTAGCTTCCTCAAAAACATGAATGACGCACCTGTATATTGAGGTGAGTCTGTGAATAGCGAAGACTTAATTGCGCGACTCACTGCTTTAGAAGAAGCGAACAAACCAAAGGCACAAGTGCAATCATTTTGGGTTGTACATGACCCAGCCTTTGTGAAAATTTGGTGTCCTAAGTCATCTTGCCCCAACTTAGGAAGAAAGATAGAAGTTGAAACACAACTACTCAAAGCATCTGACGCCCAAGGACTAACAGAAGAAGGGGAAGTTGAAGACTTAGAAGAGTCAGATGAAATAATAGAAACAAAGGTAATAATCGACAAAGGACCACAGCGAGCTCAACATCCATTGGGAGTAATAGCCGCCTTTTCCAGTGAGGTTGAAGCTCTAGCCTTTACTAAAAATTATTACAAAGTCAATCAAAAAAGATTCGAAAAGATGGAGCGCCCACCCGCGCTAGAGTTAATAGAAATAAGTCTTTCTTCGTAATCTATATTAGCTGACTTCGGGTACGCAAGAACCCGGGGAATAAATAATGCACTATAGATGGAAAAAGGGCCAAGCAAGAACTTGCAACCGTATTGTAAAATATCTAAAAGAAGTGGGCGAAGCCCCCTTTCCATTAATCAAAGAATATCTCAACACACATCTCAAAACAGGAGTAACTAGTCAACGACTCTCTAATGTTTTGAGCAAATATCCTGAATTTGAAAAAGTAGGAATGACCGGGTATAAGGGGCAACCGGGCATTTATTCAAACTCCAACTACCCAATTAGTGTTTGGAAATTGTCAGGCTTAGAATAATTCATCTATACCTTCAAAATCAAAATCATCAGGTTCAATTTCTTCTATCTCTTCCGTTGCTTCAACTTCTTCTACTAAACCTTGTTTCAATAGCGCTTCCTGTTCTAAGATATAGCCTTGGTCAACCTTTAGTCGCTGCGTCTTCAGCTTGAATGATTCGCTATTCATTTTAGTCATATATTTCAGTGTGGCGGCGGTTGCCTTGTTAGCACCAAGCAGATACCAATAGAGAAACCTAATCGCTATGTGAACCATTAGCGGATAGTTTAGCATGTCAGCGTCTTTATGATTAAATATGTACATACCGCGTACCTCGCTTTCCATTTGTAAGACTACATCAGCTGGAATATCAGCAAACAAACCCATTTTCTGCATTCGCCTTAATGCTTCAACATAACCAACGGTTGCACCAGTTAACCTAACAGACTTTGGTTTGAATCTTTCGCGGTCAGGATGTTCTTCTGTGATATCACCGTACATGTCCTGGAATATTTCTAGAAACTGTGCAGAACGAATGCGCTTCCAAGACTTGGCCTTTCTTGGTTCATTTTCTTCTTCCACATCTAAAATGTCATCTTCTTCTCCATTATCATCCCCAATGAATAGTTTTCGAAACTTACGCTGGCCACCTCTTTTCTTTTTCATTGTAATTCCGCCATGTGTCATAATGACATTTGTATTCAGCACTACGATTGCTCGATGAAATTAAACATGTTGGTACAGAGTTTAGACATGACTTTATGCTCAGGGATATAATTTGATTACACTTTGTATCATCTTACATAGTTTCAAATCCTTAAGTTGTAACCTTTTCGTCATTTTCTTTATGTTCATAGTGAAACCCTGCTACAATCATGCAGGCGACAACCGATACCGTAATTGTGCGAGGCCCCGATGGCAAACCAAAGACTTTCGAAGGTGTAACAACCCTGATGGGTAACCTAGGTTTATTCATTAAACACGAAGAAAGTGTGGAAATGTATGTTTGGGAAAATGTGCTTTACATGAAGTGGACAGACCTAAAAGCTCGCGAATCAATTTGGGAAGAAGCATTGGCAGAATTAATTGCTGATGCATTTGAAGATGATTGGGACGACGACTACGAGGACGAAGAACCACCCGCAAAACCAAAAGAAGAAGTAAAGGAAGAAGTAAAGGAAGAAGTCAAATCCACTACAGAAGTTACTAACAGTGACGACCCGGATGTAAACCCATACTCTAGCTGAGGTGATTAAATGGATATTCAAGATGTAATACCACCGGACTTGGAGACTTCTCTAGAAGTTCATCAAAAAAATATGGAGATGGCCTTTATCGCATTGAAAGGAAACCCATATCGTGCAGACGAACACATTAACACAATGAGAAAGGAGATTGTCTCAACATTAGTGACCCTCATGGGAGCTAACATCCCAGTTGCAGTCCCTAAAAAAGAAAGAACCCTCACAGATGTACTTCAAGAAGCGGCAGCCGAATCAGCATCTATGCTTGGTTCTAATGCGGTTGCAAAAGGAGTTTCATTTTTTAGAGATGTAAAAGAAAATATTTCAAAACAAAAAGCAGGAATTCCACAAGACGCAGAACAAATAGTCGTTTATGAAGATGAAGAAACTGGGGAGCTTTTCTTTATTGATGAAGACGGTGTCGAAGTACTATGCGATGAAAACGGCTTCCCACTAGAAGAAGGAGATGACAGCGATGACTAATGCAGCAAAAAAATTAGATAAAGTAGTTGATGAACTAATAGTAAAACACCTGAAGAACCTAAGAGATGGTTATAACAACCGTATGGACCAACTCATGCAAATGAAAGAACAATTAGACCTTCAAATTGACCAAGCAACGGCTAATTTGGAGTTACTTCAAACTGAAGTTGACCTTGTCGAGCAAAACCTACAAGACCTTGAGGGATTAATTGGACCCGAAGAAGAGGAGGAATGAACATGGATGAAATAGACATGGACATGACAGGGAGTGATGGTCCACAAAGTGAATGGGACCGCTTATCATCCCCTGAAAGAAAGGAATTACTCAGAGCAGTTTTTGACGACTCAGAGTGGTACGACGGGCCACCATATCATGAAGGTGGACAATATCACCCTGCTTTGGGAGAGATTTCTTCTAAACTAGGTTGCACTACTGACGACATAAAAATGTATTATGCTGCTTGGCTTCAAGCCAAGGGATTTACTAAAGACCAAATTTCCGAAGGATTGCGAAACGCGCCAAAAACAAATGCATTTTCAGATGTAACTCCAGTAGTAGCACCACTTCCTTCATCAGTAAAAGTAGAACCATCTAATGCTTACAAGCAACAAATGGCGAAAATGGAGAACGAAGCATTCTCAGACCCAAGCTTAGATAATGGCATGTATTCTGTACAAGGAATGCCAAAACCACAAGGCGGAGATTCAGTATCTAACTCAATGAGTGCCATGATGCAGTTTATGATGATGCAACAACAAATCGCAGCGCGACAACAACATCAAGCACAAATGATGCAAATGGAACAAAGAAGACTTGACCAGCAAAGAGAGTCAGAACTACGAAGAGAACAACAATCCCGCGACCAACAATTTTCTATGCAACAAATGAGTTTCATGAGAGAAATGCTACGCACAAAAGATAACGACGGCTTCTTTGACTCAGATATGAAAGGTATTTTCAAGCAAAAAATGGTTGAGAACCTATTGGACGGCGGTGGTAGCAACGAGAGCGCACTTGAAAGAGTAGCTGGTCGACTATTACAACCGGAAGTACTAGGTGCAGTTGCAAGCGGAGCTAGCGCAGCTCTATCAAAAAATCAACCAGTAAGACCGGCTGGGTACGATAGTCCAAACTATGACCCGTATGCCGGTACACCAGTTCAGCAGATACCAGTAGCCCCAATGCCACAAGAGATTCAACAACCAATACCACCTTTCAATGATACACCCGAATTAGCTACTCCACCATCTAATGACATGTTCTTTGGTGATGAGGTACCAACAGGGGTACCAGCAGGGGTACCAGCAGAAGTCCCTGTACAAGAAGAAGAAGTCTTAGAAATGCAACCAAATTCTGACGAATTTAAAAATGCCATAATGGAACAACTAAAGGTACAAATGGGCGCAGAACTAGAAGACCCTAAGAAACTTCAAGCCGTTCAGCAACAAGTTTCAATCGCAGTTGATAATGTTATGATTGAATTCTCTAACTATACTGTCGAACAGAAATTAGAAGAGATATCAAAACGCCTAGCATTTATTCGCTCAATCAGAGATATAGCACAAGGATTAGAGAAGGCTTTGTTAGAAATACAAAACGGAACACCTGAAGGTGTAGTAAGTGGATATATCATTAGCCAACTAAAGCAAAATCCAGTCTTTTGGGAAATATTCTCCAAGAATAATTACACAGAGTTAATGGCCCTTATACACCCATTCATTGAAACTGGCGGAGTCAAGTATGACTACCAATTCTTGGGTCGCCCCGAAGTTTCAGCTTTCTGCTCCAAGATTATCGAAGAAATACACGGACAGTAGGTGATTAGTTGGACCCTGAAATAGAAGACATGACTATTGGAGAGGCAAAGGACCACTTTGTCGGTAAACAAAAGTGGCCAGTTTGGCTTTACGCAGTATTCTTCTTTGTACCCGCCATTTTGACCTTTTCAATAATGTACTTGGCGGTACAACTTGATACCCTCTTTTCAGGAATAGTAGCCCTAGCAGTAATGAATGGTTCAATAAATTCTGTTATCGCTTATATTACTATCAAGCTGGACGACAAAAGCAGCGAGTCTTTACAGCATTTGGAATTTGTAAACATACAGATGGACAAACTAGAAGATACCCTAGAGGAAGCCAATCAAAAGGTAACCGGGTTTACTGCTGACTTAGATGAAGCAAAGGATGTGTTTCGTAAAGTCGGTGTCGACTTAACTCAACTTGACCTAGATAGTGTAGCCGATGTAGTCGAGAAACTTAAGGAGAATCGAGAGGGATTGGGAGAAGTGCTTGACAATCTCAAGAATGTTGATGTATCAGGATATATCGACCAGGCAAAACGCATTGATTGGAAGCAATTACTTGGAGCCGCAGAAGAAATAATGGGCTTCATACAGGCAAGAGCTGATAACGCTATACCCGCCCCAACACAACTTGATACTTCACAGATAACAATAAAATCTAGAGAACCGGAAATAGAGCTACCGGAAGAAGATGATATGGATTGGGTTGACTATTCTCAACCTGATAATTCCGGTGAGTACTCTTTGATGGACGATGAAGAACCAGTCAGGACAATCAACATACCTAAGCCAAAGCCTAGACAGCTAAAACGCGAAAAGAAACTAACTAGGGATTCAAAGGCTCCATTTTCACTACGGCGAGGTTGACATAAGGAGCTTCACCCTGTGGAACTATTACCTTGTCCATTACTACTTTGACTATCTCTGAGTCTCTATGATACACAATACCTTCCATAGCATCTATTACCCCTTTGTATAAGTTATCTAAATCGGGCCTCTTCATATGCCACATCATAGGTTTAGGATTCTTTCTATGTTGACTCTTAGGTAGAGGAAAGCCAAATCTAATCTTAACCATCAACGGACCATCTAACGGAGCACTTAGGCCTTGTTCTTTCATTGCTCTTTGTGCATAATCTGCTACAAAAGCTTTCCAGGACCTACTCTTTGGTGGGTCATAAGCACGAGCAAATCCTCCCCTACTACTTAGCCTAGGACGACCTTGAGCAATAGGTTCTGCTGGTATAGTCAAAAGGAACTTAACCATGACTAGGGATTTTTCGCTCTGACCTTAAGTCTTGGGACACAATTAAGACATGTGTATGTATGGGCATCATATGGCCGACCGTATTTTACGCGTAAAGTATGGCGACAATGTATCTCATGAAGCGAGGTTCAAATCAGTAGTTAAGTATCTAAAAGAGCTTATAGAAGATGGTTTGAGAGATGAATATGTCCGTAGGAAGGCAGTTAGTATCGTCGACAGAGCTGGTGTAAAGGGCCATGATGAGCTAGGAGAAATAAAGGCTATAGTACAATGGGTACAAAACAATGTCGTATATCGAAAAGACCCAGTAGATGTTGAATATTTTATGACTGCTCGCCGTATACTCAAGGATGTTGAACAAGGAAGAAGCGCTGCTGACTGTGATGACTTCGTAATAGTAGCAGGAGCATTATTAGGTTCTATTGGATATCCTACTGGGGCTTTGATAGTAGATTCAAACGCTGATGGAGTGTTTAATCATGTAATGTTAATTACTCGCACCACAGCCCCTACCAGAGAGTTTGGTAATAATTGGATTCCCTGCGAGCTTATCTTCCCTACATTTAAGATAGGTAAATCAGTAAAAATAAGCCAAGTCTATCCGCTTGTAGCAGACCCAAGCACTACTAGGGTTCCTGTAGTACAAAGGCAGATTGCCGGTCTTTCGGGAGGACCGACTACTTCATTTGGTAGGAGTTCTTCGGAAGGCTTAGGCGCGTTAACTCCGCGACCACTTGTATGGGCAAGAAACTTAGGACTAATAGGGAGGCGAAGATAGTGCATAAGCCGTTTATGGGAGTTAACAGTAGGCAAACTGACGATGGCCCTATATTCGTTCAAACTATGAACCAAAGTGACCAAGGCAAAGTTGTCGATGGTCTTGGCAATAGCGATATGAAAGATTTCAACACTAATGATTCTGCTATGAGTATTGTAAACTCACCCCAAGTAAGAAAAGAATTTAATTTAGGCAGTGGACCATCAACTACCACTTCCCCTAGTATGTCTCCTCCAGCAACACGCGTTGCACCTATCAAGTCCCGAAAAATGGGCCAACTCGATATGAAGAGTGGTGAATTTTGGGGTGTAGTAGGACTATCAGTGTGTGCCGGAGTACTAGGAAAATACCTATTTGACCAATATGTGAAGTGATAATATGAGAACAAACCACCAATTAGCCAAACTTAAAGCACACAGCTTAGGAAATATCGCAGTCTTCGGTAATTCTTATGAAAACGGAATATTTTCAAAAATTAATACCTTCGGCGGGGCTAAA
>PCAW01000028.1:0-24188 GCA_002730775.1 Methanobacteriota archaeon
AGGGGTTCACATCAAGGTTATGAAGGGAGTGTTGGTCGCGCGGCTCGATAACATGACTGAAAAGAAGAACGCGGCCGGGCCGCAAGACAAACAACGAGTTACCCGACTCGTTGCTCCAGGAGAAGATCTTGGAGATTTAGAGGGTCATGAATTAGGTCATGGCGTGATAGCCATTGATGGCCGAATTCGTGCTACAAAGAACGGAAGAATGAATGTAAATGGAAATATTGTTTCCATTGAACCTAGAAGGACTGCATACGTACCTAGGCCAGGAGATTTGGTAATTGGGTACGTCGAAGGATGTACTAACAACATCTGGTTTGTAGACATTGGTGCTCCATTTAATGCAATATTGCCAATGAGTCTTGGTCCATCCAAAGCAGATTTTGGTGGAACTAGAAGCGTAATTGACATTGGTGAAGCAATACTATGTAGAGTCCAAGAAGTAGAAGAAACACATTCAAGCGTGGTTACTATGAAAGGAATGGGATTACGAAAGATTCGTTCAGGTGCCGTTGAGAATATCGACCCACATCTATTGGGTAGATTAATCGGTAAACAAGGAAAAGCACTGAGACAACTCAAGGAGGAATCAGAATGCAGAGTTATTGTTGGAGACAACGGTCGACTTTGGATTGATGGAGATTTCAATGGGACATTAGAAGTTCGAAATCGACTCCGTTCACTAACTGCTGAAGCAAAGGCAGTGACACTAGGAGGTGTAGCATAATGGGATATGGAGACGTAGAAATGATTGATGCCAATGGCATCCGTAAAGATGGTAGAAAAGCAGGCGACGTGAGACCAATTTCAATTGAGTTAGGTGTTGTCCCTGTAGCTGATGGTTCATGCCGAATGCGTTGGGGTACAAACGATGTTATAGCTGCAATATATGGGCCCATGGAAGCTCATCCAAGGAAAATTCAAAGACAGGATCGAGCAGTTTTAGATGTCAGATATAATATGGCACCTTTTTCTACATCTGATAGGATCAGACCTGGTTTTAATCGTAGAAGTAGAGAAATCAGCAAGGTTACTGCTGAAGCTTTAGAAAGCGTAGTAATGCTAGAATTATATCCTCGTTCAAAAATTAGAGTTGAAATTGAGATAATCTGTGCAGAGGCAGGAACTAGATGTGTTGGTTTAACAGCAGCATCTGTGGCCCTTGCTCATGCGGGAATTCCTATGACTGATTTGGTTGTTTCAGTTGCATCAGGAAAAATTAACGATGTAGTAGTTTGTGACTTAAATAAGGCTGAGGATAACTACGGTGAAGCTGATTTGCCTATGGGAGTACTTCCTAATACAGGTGAATTAGTTTTCCTTCAGATGGATGGAGACTTATCTCCTGAAGAGTTCCAAGAAGCTTGGGATTACAACATGAATGCTGCAATGGTTATCCATGAATATTGTGTTGAAGCACTAAAAACAGGGAGGTATCCTCAATGAGTATTCCATTAGTTCCTCAATTATTAAGAAGCCACCTTAGAGAATTAGCTGATAATGATCAGAGACTAGATAGTCGCGCTCAATTTGAAGGCAGAGATGTAGAAATTGAGGTGGGTATACTAGCGAATGCAGAAGGTTCTGCTCGTGTTAGGATGGGAGATACTATTGTATTAGCAGGTGTAAAATTCCAGACAATGACTCCTTATCCAGATAGACCAAATGAAGGTGGACTAATGTGTATGGCAGAGGTAAGACCGGTTTCTGGACGACAGCATGAAGCAGGGCCGCCAAGTGCTGAATCTATTGAATTAAGTCGTGTAGTCGATCGTGGAATTAGAGAATCAGGTTGTATTGACACATCTGACTTGTGTATAATTCCTGGTGAAAAAGCATGGCAAGTCATATTAGATTTGTTTGCAGTTTCAGATGATGGTAACTTATTCGATGCATTTGCCTTAGCAGGAATTACAGCATTACGAAATGCAATAATTCCACAAGAAAAATTCGAATTAGGTGAAGATAGACCATTGGTAGTTTCGAAAACGCCAATAATGTGCTCCTACCAGAGAGTAGGTGGAAGGTTCATCTTTGATGCTAATGGTAGAGAAGAACTCGGCGGAGACGAAAGAATCCATATCACTCTTGGCGATAACAATCATGTCCATTCATTACAGAAGGGTCTTAAGGGAGCCTTCACGGCCGCTGAATTCGAAGAACTTATGGAAGAGGCTCGTAAAAAGGGCGATGAACTTAGAAATATGGTCCATGCATTAGAAGGAGTTAATTAAAATGGCAAAAAGAACACAAAAATCTGGAGCAACAGCAAGATTCGGAGCACGATATGGTGTAAGTGTACGCCGAAGAGCAGGTTCAGCCATTGCTAAGAAGTCGAAAAATTACACCTGTCCAAAATGTCAGTATCCTAAAGTTAGCAGACAAGTGTCTGGAATCTGGGCATGCAAAAAATGTGGCCATAAATTCACTGGTGGTGTTTGGGAACCATTCACTAGAGCATCTGATTCGAACAACAGAGTTATTCGAAGAGGCATGGAGGGTGCTACTGCAACTGACATGACCGTTATTGCTCAACAAGCGGCTCTAGAATATGAGCGTAAACTTGCCGAGGAATCAACTAATGAAGAAGAATAACTCTTCTAGTTTTGAAATAACATTTACTCATTCTAATGCGCGAGCATTGGCGGCCGGCTTGGTAACCGAATGTAATTTTATTTGTAATGGTAATTTAATTACAGTTTCAGAGAAAGCAGAAAGTGTTGTTGACCTGAGAGCCAGATGGAATAGTCTAATGCGTGGGTTGATAGCATCAGAGCATGCCCTTAGTGCCACAGGAGAGGATTAAATGTCAAACTCGAACCCTCAAGATATTCAGGCCTTAGTACAAGAATTACAATTAGCCCGTAACCAAATTCAAACGGTTTCGACACAAATCAATGAAATTTCTTTGACACTAGAATCTTTATCAAAACAGGAAAAAAATAGGCCTGTATTTAGAGCAGTAGGTAATCTGCTGTTAGAAGTTGATGATAGAGATGACTTAGTCAGAGAATTATCTATGTCTAAAGAAACATTCGAATCACATTTACAAAGAATGGTTGAGAGAGAAAATGAATTACGAACTCAATATGATTCTGCAGTTAGTTCCATGTAATGATTAGGTGTTTTTCTATGAGTGAATCCTTAGAAAAAGCGACGCCATTAGAATTAGATATGTTAATTCTTCAAAAGAAAATCTCTCAGGGTGATTTTGATAATATTAGTGTATTTTCAGAAGATATCTTGAACCGTTCTAGGTCGACTTCCGAGAGAGATCATTTGATTGAAGCCCGGGTAAGGATGGAAAGGGCTCTCTTGGGTCTTGTAGATCCTAGTTTAGTAGGTAATGAGTTAAGATGGTGTGTCGATAGATTGAATGCAATATGTTCCGGTTCACCATTACATGGTCTTGCATTACTTAATTTAGCAAATTGGCATAGAAATGTTGGTGAATCAATTATGTCTTTAGTAGTTCACGCAGATATTAGTAAAGAATATGGTCATCCTGAAGATATCATAGGTCTTTCTAGATTAGAAGCAGCGAGAATATATGTCACTTTGAATGATCTTGATCCTGCAATGAGGCATTTTTGGGCTGCAAGAAAATATTTTACCAATAGTAATATGGCTTCTGAAAGTTTAGTTTGTTCTCTCGAATGGTTAGATTTAGCGCTGGAAGAAGTTTCAGAAACAGCTCCAGATATGGAAAATAGGGTGGAAAATGCTGCACCTAGAGAATCTGCGGGTGCCACCTGGGTTCCTTCGAATCCGAATGATATTACAGAGATTGTTGAAGAACTAATCCCAATACTAACTGAAGATTTGTCTGGAGAGAGCCGAAATGACATCGGTCTAATTATTGATTCCTCAAATATGCTAGGAGTGGGTAAATGGAAAAGAATCTTAATCGAGAGAAAAAGTGAAATTCAAGATTTGAAAGTTCTCGAAGCACTCCAGTCATAATTTATCAATTTATTAATTTCTTTACTGCCCCAAAATAATTCATCAGGTATCTCTACACACCATCCAACTTCAATTATTTGTTCATCTTCAGAACCCCATCCATAAGGTTCGGGGTCTTCATTAATTTCTACTAATACAACTACTCCACCTTTAATTATTGAATCGTCTTCTGATATTGCAACACCCAATAATCCTGTTTCTTCGTATAGTTCTCTCAGAGCAGTGACGTCATTTTCTTCTCCCTCTTGTTGTTTCCCACCAGGTAATTCCCAGCCTCTTTCGATATGTTTAACCATTAACCAGCATGGTACATCAATCTCATTTTTTGGTATCGCCCATACTACTACCCATGGTTCATCAGTTTCCATTATTCATTTCCTCCATGATTTCTTTAACTAATATTTTTGCTTCCTCATCTCCTTCTGCTGCTAATTGTCTTGCCAAAAAGAAAGCTCCAGATAGGTTACCTTGTTCCCTGAGAGTTGCAATTTTTAGATAGTCGTCAATTTCCAATTGTTCTTGTTCATCTTCCAGATTCCCTCTGAAGTTTTTAGGAGTGGACATGTTTTGCATTTTTTTTAGGAAATCAACTCTATTTTTGACAATCGGTTCTTTCCAAGGAATAGTTGCTCCTCCGTCCATTTTTGCTTCCATTCTTTTCTTATATCTATCTCTAACTTTAATTGTAGGGAAATATGTCTGAGCTTGATCATAACAGAACCATGCATCATCAAACTCTCCCCTTCTTTCATGTAATTTTCCTAGCTCATTCCAAGTTTCATGATTTGAAGGTCTTTGGGCTAAAATTATTCTTGACAAGTACATGAATAATTCTTCATTATTGTAATCCCTCAGTCTTTCAATTCTCCTAGAAAATAGAATATTTGCTCTTACATCTCTCAAGTCTAACTTTTCAACTCTATTTTTGAATTTTTGAGTTTCTTCATCGTTCCCTATTACCTCTTTTGCCCATTTATCAGGATCTAATGGGTCTACTTTCAAACCAGCATTCAATAAATCCATACCATTTTTTATCAAATTAATATCTTTTAATTGACTAAGTAATTCAGGGTCTCTTCCTAAAATTGTAAATAGTTCTTTCAAAACTGCACGAATTCCTTCGATATCTCCTTTAATTATCTTAATCTTAGTAAGAATAATCCAATTCTCCGGATTTGTAAAATCATAAAGTACTGCTTGTTTGGCACTTTGTTCCGCCCAATTAAGATTTTCAGATTTTTCTGAAATCTTTAGAAATTTTACTGCCTGACTTCGATGTCTATTACCCAAACTTCTTCTCGGGTGCTGTAATTTCTGATTAATATCAACATCTGTCATTTTTTGACCTCAAAGAACGGATTCATAAGGTGACTTATCGATTCCTGGTGGTAAACTGGCATCCATACCAATCTTACTTGTCAAACCATTTTCGGATCTACTAGGGTCAAGACTGGAACCTTTCTGGCCGGAAAGAATAATTGTATCTTTATCCGGTTGCCAGCGGGTCATTAATGCCCATTCTACTCTTACTGGGTCAGATGTATCTATATCTTGGTCTACGACAATAACTTGTTTCATAGAAGGATGACCTTCTAATGCTGCATGTATCGCTTTAATTCCATCACCTTCATTTTGCGGAATAATTTGAACAACTGATGATAGCCATCCGCAACCTCCATCGGTCAGGTACACGTCGCTGCAAGGAACAACTTCTGAAACTGCATTTTTTATTGTCGGAGCTCTTGGCATTCCCATTAGAGTTCTATGTTCTACTTCTCCAGGTATTAATGCATGGAATACTGGTTCATTTCTATGATGGATTGCATTATAGGAAATAACATTCTCCTGTCTGACATCATCTACAGTGCCTGTGATATCTACATATGGTCCCTCATCGTCTCTTTCTAAGGTTATTTTTGCTTCCATGGCATACTCAGCATTAGCAGGGACTTGAATGCCATTTGATAGTTCTACTAATTTCAAAGGTATTCCATGTAGTTTTTTGTGCAAAGCCGCCGCGACAGTTAACTCATCTAAATTTTCTGTGAATGACATTGCTGCTGCTAGCAGGACCACTGCATCAGCTCCATTAATCACAGCGATATCAACATTCTTTCCTTCTTTAGCAGCTAAATCTGTCATAGTTCTAAGGTGCCTTGGTACGAATCTAGATACTGTGTGGTTTTCATCTCTCAAAAATTGCCTATGGAATGACATATTTCTTATCCCGTTATATTGAGCAATAATTACAGAAGCTGATTGATATCTTCCTCTATCCTCGGGATAATGCCATGGGATTGGTATTTTTTTAAGATTGACTTTTTCCATAGTATTTTCCATAACTGGTGCTTGGTCTGAAGTAATTATTTCTGGCTCGCAGGGGTTATTCATCGCCCATGCTAGAATATCAATAAGTTCGCCAGGACTTACATTAAATGTTTCACAAATTCTTTTTCTGGTTAGAACATTTAATGCAGCGGAATGATTAGGAGATTCTATTAGATTATCGAATACTAGTGGGATATGGTTCAAATGTCTTGAATTATTGAAAATTCCATGTATAACACTAGTTTCAGCATTGATTTTTTTTACATCAACAAGTAAATCTCGGAACGCCATGTTAACAACCCGATGTCATTTCGATTTCAATGTTAGCGATAGAAAATGGGTTTTAGTGTCGAACTTCTACCTACTGCTCCCCCGTCATGCTCTTATACCACAGGTAGGTCGGCGGCCCGTCTTAGAGGTGTTATTACTTGGGTAGAGGGCTTTTCTCCGGATCGAAGATGAAAAGTGACCGTCGTAAATATCGCTGGAAGGAAAAGAGATTCCGTGACCGTGAGATTAAGCGTCGTCAAGGTGGAGTTCTGAAACACGATCCATTGAAAGGTTCATCACAAGCAAAAGGAATCGTAGTTGAAAAAGTAGGTTTCGAAGCTAAGCAACCGAACTCAGGTATTCGTAAAGCAGTAAAGATATCTCTTATCAGAACAGGGAACAAACTCACAGCCTTCGCACCTGGAGATGGTGCAATTTCATTTATTGATGAACACGATGAGGTCTTAGTAGAAGGTATTGGAGGTCCAAGAGGGCAGTCAATGGGAGATCTTCCCGGTGTTCGATACAAAGTAATCAAGGTTAACGGAGTATCTCTTGATGAGATGGTCCGTGGTCGTAAAGAAAAACCAGTTCGATGAGGTGTTTGAATGTCTGAAGAAAATCAATCTACGCAGGATGCACCAATTGCAGGAATTGGTACAATGGTATTTGGCAAGTGGGATGCAACTGAAGTTACATGTTCAGACCCTGGATTAGCTCCTTACATCAATTTGACAACTATTGGAACCCCTCACAGTGGTGGAAGACATGCAAACTCATGGTTCGGTAAAGCAAAGCTATCTGTTGTTGAAAGGTTCATCAATAATTTAATGAGAACAGGTCAATTTTCTGGAAAAAAACAACATTGTGCAAAAGCTTTCGAGAATGCATTAGATGTAATATCTGACAGGAAGGATGAGAACCCTTTACAGACATTTATTGATGCTATCATCGAATCTGCACCTTGTGAAGAAACAACTAGGATAAAAATGGGTGCAGTAAGCGCCCCTAAGGCCGTTGACTCATCACCTAGCAGACGTCTAGATATTGCTCTAAGAAATCTTGGAATAGGTTGCGCATCTGCAACTGCAAAAAGTAAAAAGACTTTGACAGAAGGAATCATCTCTGAATTATCCAAAGCAGCTAGTGGAGACGTAGGTTCTTTCGCAGTTGGAAAGAGGGATGAAGTTGAGAGAATTGCATCATCTGCAAGATGATTCTCGTCAATTCTACACACTTAGATTTACTAACTGTATCACGTAGTGATACAATCGGCTTTATGAACCAAAGTTAAGTCGGGTGACTATCATAAGGGTGATTGAATGGGTCGTAAAGAAGACAACATAAAGCGAGCAACTGAAGTAATGCACGTTAGAGAGAAAATCAGAAATCTTGCTATCGCAGCACATATCGACCATGGTAAAACAACACTTTCAGATAATCTGATTGCTGGCGCCGGTATGATGTCAGAAGATTTGGCAGGTAAATCTCGTGTATTAGATTTCGATCAACAAGAAAGTGCAAGAGGAATTACAATCAACGCAGCTAGTGCATCAATGGTTCACGATATAGATGGCGACGATTATCTGATTAATCTCATTGATACTCCTGGACACGTAGATTTTGGAGGAGACGTCACTAGAGCAATGCGTGCAGTAGATGGTTGTATTATACTGGCTTGTGCTGTTGAAGGTACAATGCCCCAAACAGAAACTGTTGTAAGGCAGGCATTGAAAGAAAAAGTTCGTCCAGTACTTTTCATTAACAAGGTTGACAGATTAATTAATGAGTTACAAATTGATGGTCCTGAGATGATGCAACGATTCGAAAAAATTATCGTTAAAGTTAACAAATTAATTGCTACATTCGCTCCTGCAGAGTTAGCTAAAGAATGGCAAGTTTCCGTACAGAAAGGAACTGTAGCATTTGGTTCAGCATATTATAACTGGGGGATGTCAATACCATACATGACAAAATCAGGTCTTAATTTCAAGGATATTTTTGAACATTGTCACAACGATGAACAAAAAGAATTAGCTAAGAAAGCACCAGTTCATCAGGTTCTATTGGATATGGCTGTAGAACAATTACCTTCTCCATTAGTATCTCAGAAATACCGTATCCCAAATATTTGGCAAGGTGACCTTGAATCTGAAGTTGGTAAATCAATGCTTGAAACAAACCCAGAGGGACCACTTCAATTGATGATTACTAAGATTTGGATGGATCCTCATGCAGGAGAAGTTGCTGTAGGACGTGTGTATTCAGGATCGATTAAACATGGTGAGAGTGTATGGGCAATTGGAGCTGCTAAAGCAGAGAGAGTCCAACAGGTGAGTATGATGGTTGGTGGAGATAGAATACAAGTTCCGGAAGTATCTGCTGGAAATATTGCTGCATTGACTGGTGTGAAAAGTGCAGCTGCGGGTGTAACTATTACTAGAGATCCCGAAGCGACACCATTCGAGGCAATTAGACACTACTCTGAACCTGTTGTTACAGTTGCTGTTGAGCCTAAATCAATGAAGGATTTACCAAAGTTCATCGATGCTTTGAGAGGGTTGGCTAAAGCCGATGCATCATTACAAGTAACTACTAATCAAGAAACTGGAGAAGCTCTTCTAGCAGGAATGGGTGAACTACATCTTGAAATTACAATCTTCCGTATGCAAGAAGAACAAAATATCAAAGTTAAGGTCAGTGAACCGATTGTTGTTTATCGTGAATCAATTGAAAGTAATAATACTGGAAGACCATTTGAGGGGAAATCACCTAACAGGCATAATAGATTCTACATAGAATGTGAGCCATTACCACAAGATGTGATCAAAGCAATGAGAGAAGGACACTTCGGGGATGGACCAGTTAGAACAAAAGATGCTAAAGAAGTAGGTAATAAATTTGCAGAGTTCGGTATGGATAAAGATTTAATGAGGAAAATTTATGCAATTAATGGTACAAATGTTTTCGTAAATGATACTAAAGGTATTCAAAATCTTCATGAAACTAGAGAATTAATGATTGAAGGTTTCAATGATGTTTGTAAGAAAGGCCCAACAGCTGAAGAACCTCTAATGGGTGTTTTAGTTAGATTAGTAGATGCAAAACTTCACGAAGATGCTATTCATCGTGGACCTGCTCAAACAATCCCAGCTGTTCGTAACGCTGTAAAGGGTGCTGTACTGAGAGCTAGATCTGTGATTTATGAACCAATGCAGAATATCCGAATTGATGCTCCTAACGATGTTATTGGTGGAGTAACTAGAGAGTTAACTACTCGTAGAGGAATTATAGAGGATATGCCTGTAGATGGTGGAACTGCCAGTGTTATTGGAAAGATGCCAGTGGCAGAATCTTTTGGTTTCTCAAATGACATTAGAGCAGCCAGCCAAGGAAGAGCAGTGTGGAATACTGAGAATGCAGGTTTCGTACAGTTACCTGCTGCTTTATTCCATAAGGTTACAGCTGAAATTAGACAGCGTAAGGGTCTGAAAGAAGAGATTCCTGGTGAAGCTAATTATCAAGATTAATTAATCGTATTATTAGAATCATTATAGATGATTCCTATTAGTGATGGCGTTAGTATCATGCTAGCAATTAATGAAAGACCAATCATTATAGCGCAAAATAATCCAAATGTAGAGAAGAATCCCATACTTGATTGTGTGATGACTAAGAAACCTCCAATGTCGGATAAGGCGGATCCAAATAGTGCTAAACCAGACGCACCTCCTACTATCCCAATTGAAGTAATTGTATCATGCCCATTTTCTTGTTCTTCTCTGAATCTTTCTACTACATGGATTACGTAATCGATTCCTACTCCTAATGACATAGCAGCTATTGCTACTGTGACCATATTAAGTCCATAACCTGCAATTTCGATTAATCCGTACAACCAAATTATGACTATGAATATTGGTGTAGTTGTAATCACGGCTATACCAAAGCCTGAAATTCCCCAAAAAATACTCAATATAAGGGTTAAACCAGCAAAAATAATTCCTACCTCCAAACTAACTAGATATGCCATGATACCTCCTATGAATATCATTGCTAGAACAGTTTTTACAGAATACATGATTTTCTTATTTGTTATCATTTCTAATCTATCTGATAGTGTTTCTTCATCCCTAAATCCCCACCATAGTGTGAATGTACAGAATACTAACCCTAGGAATAAAGTGGATTGCATTTCATTCTGCATTGAATCTGCAGCTACAAATCTTGTCACAGGATCTCCTGTTGGGATAGCCCATGTAACTGGGTATTCATCTGAAGTAAAGGCTGAATCTAAATCTCCTCTTTCCTCAATATTTGTGGAAGAAAGATTCTGGAATGGTTGCATGTCATCTATTAATTGATCTAAGGCTGGGCCTATTTTAGCAAATTGTTCCGCATTAGAAAGGCCAAACCTCATTGTCATTCTAGTGTATTTTGGAGTATTTCCTGAATTATCCAGCCATGGTTTTTCAAAGTCAATTTCTGTACTAGATTGAATGTATTCTGAAGTGATTGATGGAGGTAAAGCAGGGTAACCACCGCTAGCAGGTACGCCTCTGGTTAAAATAAAACCATATAGGAATACCAAGCATTCTCTATCTTCTACGACCGGGATATTTCTTATTCCTACACCTGGGTATAGTAAGCTCATTGTTTCACAATCAATACCTCCATCATCTTCTCCAGAGTCCCATCCTGCTTCTTCAAATGGAGTGATATTTTCATACATAGCTGCTTGTGCAAAAGTCAAAATTTCATCTAGTGCGATAAGCTCAACTTCTCCTGAAGGAGTTCTTGAAATCTGATCTGGATCTAGTTGTCTATCATGAGAATTCATATTTTCTCTAGTTTTTCCTATGGCCTCTATGACCTTCGGATTTGCAATATCTCCTTCCACCAGTATATATCCTGGTTCTCCGTCCATAAATCTTTGATTAACTAAGAAAACACCTTGTGCAAAATCAGAATCTTCATCTAGGAAATCATCGATTTGAAAATCACCTTCAAGTGAATACATTAGAGGTGTTGCTATCAGTGTAATTAAAAGAGCAATTATCGCTACAGAAATCCCCTTATTTGCTGAGAATGAAGTTAAATTTACTAACCAATGTTTGGGGATAATATGTACTTGATCTTCAGTATTATTCACCAATTTACCTCTTTTTTCTAACCATAAATCTGCATCTAATCTAACCAGAGGTACCCAAAGTCCAGTCAATAGAAAGGCGGAAGCAACTCCCAAACCTGCTTCTATACCAAAAGACCTTAACGCAGCAATATTGGATGTAAGATTGGCTAAGAAAGCAACTATTGTAGTAGTTGAGGTTAAGAGAATGGCTCTCCCTACTCGGGAAATCGATTCATCAGCAGATTCATGACTTGATTTTCCATTTTTTCTTTCTTCCTTGTATCTATGTAGCGCATGAAGGCTATCATCTATACCCAAGGCCAAAATTAAGATTGGTAATAAGTTAGAAAACTGTGATCTAAAAATAATTTCTAACCCATATTTATTACCAAAAATTATACTCCAACCAATCAGTCCTTGCATCCATAATAATGAAAGGATTAATCCTATACATACAATAAAAACATCTGAAACTCTTCTTAAACTAAGCCAAAGTAACATTACTACTACAATTGCCATCAAAATGATAAGATATGCACTAGATAATAGTTCTCTATTTACTTCAACATTTGGGCCTTCGCCCAATAAAATTGTTGCAACTAAATGATCTTGCTCTCTCAAATCTTCTTCAATGGAAAGATATAGCCATTCTACAGAGCACAACGGTTGATTATTTTCTTCTTTCTCTTTACATTCATCTATTGTATATCTAATTGGGTCTGTAGAAAGTTCAACCCCTTCTAAATTATACCCCCACTCTGCACTCGCATTCATCCAAGTAAAAGTCCAGCCTTCATTTTGCATTTTTTGTCTATCTAGATTAAGTATTAACCATGCAGAAGACGCTGACCATCTTCCGTACCCCCAAGTATCTGATTCAATAGTTGCATTCTCGCCCAAAGTCCCTCCTATTGGGCCGATTATTGTGCTACTGTTATCTTCGATAAATGCCCTATCTATGGATAAAAATCTTAGAAATGCTCCTTTACTATTGTTAGCCATTCTATGTGCTGCCAAGTCTATATGATCTTGCGTAGTATTTTCATCATCAAATGTTAAACATTCTAATACTCCACAATCAGACCAATTTGTAGGTGCCTCTTCCATCCTAAATGTTTCTGGATTGAATTGTGGTTTTGTTAAAAGAGATTGGTCTGACATAAATACTCTGAATTCTGTAGCTAAATCTAGAACTCCAGTAATCGGCTTTCCGGAGATTTCTGATGCGAATGAAAGGTAATATTCTGAAATTTCATGTTTGGATAAGAAATCTGCCTTATCATCAATTTCTCTTAAAACTGAGAGGTTGAGTATTCCTCCCAAGGGTTCATCTTGGCCAGTATTTATTCCGGTAAAATCATCAATTTGATAGATTTCAGAAGGTGATTCCCCGAAATATTGAGAGTCTTTGACAAATAAACCAAATCCCCAGATGTTTCCAGCACCTGAAAATTCTTCTCTCATTACTTCAGCAGCTTCTAGTTCAGGTGATTCCAAGTTATATGACTCAATATCGATAGGGGTTAGCGTTGCTGCGAATCCTGGTATCATCAATAATGATAATATGAAAACTGCTAAATGCACTTTTTTTCTCTCAGGAATAAGTATTGATGCAACTTTCCTGAAGTCCCTCATGTTTATATCATGGCCAATCTCATATATGATTCATTGTAATTGTTCATAATCCAGTTTCTTTTAGTTTTTCCAAAGCTTGTATTTGTTCTCCGGTCAATTTTTCTGGTTCTGTAATCGTAAATTCAATATCTAAAGGTCCACCGTCATGCCCTTGACCATTCAATCTTCTTCTATCTCCGATTTTACTACTCTTAGGGACATCAATTTGTATTCGTTTATTAGAAGGAGTCCTTATTTGAATTTTTCCACCAAGAATTAATGTACTGTAAGAGACAGATACATTTTGTATCAATCTTCCATTTTCCCATCTTCTTCCTTCTTCTGCATCCAGTCTGACATTAATTATCAGGTCTCCCGGTTCTCCATTGGGATGTTCGTTACCCATTCTTTTGAGTCTTAATTGCTGTCCTTGTACTGCTCCTGGAGGAACTTTAACAGTAATTGTTGATTCTCTTGTTGTTATTCCCAATGCATTACATTCGTTACAACCCTTAGTAGTACCAAATGTTGTCCCTTTACATTTTTTACAAATCTTAAGTCTTCTATGATTGAATTTAATATCAGTACCTTTTACTGCATCCTCCAAAGAAATATCTATTGCAGATTCAATATCGCTACCTTTTTTGGATTCATTATTTGTTCTGGTCTCTCTCTCTCTCTGTTGATTAGTAGAGCTTTGTGCCCTTCCCCTTCCACCTACAAACTGTGAGAAGATATCTCCTATGTCTACACCTCCGGGGAAACCTCCTCCTCCAAAGCCAGAGAAAGGGCTTCTATTCCCAAACATATCATTCATTCGATCTCTATTATCATACTCTTTTCTGGAATCTTTTGTTCCAATCTTGTCATAGGCCGATTGTATTGATTTAAATTTCTCTTCCGCCGCAGCATCATTTGGATTTCTATCTGGATGATATTGTCTGGCTAATTTCCTGTAAACTCTCTTTATTTCAGCATCCGTAGCATCTTTAGTAACGCCCAAGATGGTATACGGGTTATCGTCCATGTTTACCACTAAAGACCCATATAATTTCAACCCTATTGATTTCTTAGCCTCCAATCGATGCAGTCAAGACCTCTAACACCTAGGGATCAATATGTCAGTTGGCTGGGCTTGCTTTAGGAATTATGTCGCACATGCAGAAGAAATTGGCGGTGAAACCACAGATTATCCTAGATTTTTTATTATGCCTGAGTCATCACATGTGTTTTCAGATAATATTGGTAATAATGTGATTAAATTGATGAATGATAATGACCACATTGACCATGAAGTTGAGCTTGTAATAAAATTAGGACAAAACCTACTTCCGGAATCAATGTGTGTTGGATGCGATACAACCAATCGTACTCATCAAGGATTAGCAAAACAAAAAGGTTGGCCGTGGACAGAAGGTAAATCATTCAAGGGTTCAGCAGTTCTAGGGACATGGACTGCTTGGGACGAAAAAGTCAAAGAAATTTCATTGTCTGTAAACTATGAATTGAGACAATGTGCAAAAACTAGCCTTATGGTTCATGATATCGAATCTTTACTATATCATCTAAAAAGATGGTATGATTTATCTCCCGGTGACTATATTTGGACCGGGACACCCAAGGGAGTAGGGCCTTTGAAAAGAGGCGATAGAGTCAATGCTTCTCTGAAAAACAACGAAGGAATCATAGTTAGTAAATTAAATGCAATCTGCATTAATTAATCCTTGTTAATTGCATATCTGTAAGTTGTCTGAGAACTTCTAAAGCATGAGATGATTCCAACCCATCAAGAATACTATGTGCTTCTGAATGATACCTCATAGCCCTATCCATGGCATAATCAATCGAACCATTATTTCTTAATTCCTCAACAGCCTTTGCCAAGTCTTCGTCCGTACATTCACCTTTACCATATACTTTCGAGAATGCAGGTAAATCATTTCCACTATCCAATGCATGAATCGCAATCAATGTCTTTTTGCCCTGTACTACATCTGAACCAGCAGGTTTCCCAAGTGTTTCCGTATCGCCGGTAATATCGATTAAATCATCCATTAATTGGAAGCATAATCCTAGTTTAAGTCCCCATTCCGCCATATTTTCTACTGTTTCTGAGTCTGCACCTGCAAGCTTCGCACCAGTCTCCGCACATGTTTCGAACATTGCACTCGTTTTTCCTGCTATCATAGCAATATACTCTTCTTCGCTAACGTAATCTCTTTGTTCGAAGTCAAAATCTTCCTGTTGACCTTCTGCGACTCTTCTAACCATCTCTCCAATAGATTGAACTAAAAATTTAAGATTTTCAGGACTAATCTCATCCGAATCCGCTAAAATTTCAAACCCAACTGCGAGCATTGCATCTCCAGCATTTATGGCGGTTGCATCATCATATTCTACATGTACAGCATTTAAGCCTCTTCTAATGGGGTCTTGATCCATGATGTCATCATGAACTAATGTGAAGTTGTGTATGATTTCTATACTTGAACCAAGAGTATAATGTCCTTCATGTGCACTTCCAGTAGCCTCTCCTACTAATCGGGGTAAGATTGCTCTGAATCTCTTTCCCCCTCCAGTGAAAAGGTGAGTCATAGCTCCGTGCAATCTTTTTTGCCTAATCTTATCCATTGATTTCATTATTTCTTTTTCGACGACAATTTTATGTTTACCTAGAGCAGATTTTAATTCAAGACCTTCAGACTTTGAATTAATTGATAATCTTCCGCAATTAATTATCTTAGGAGTATTAGAATTGATTAACGCTTCCATGTCTGGGTAATGTGGTTTTATGAAATGTTTCCAAATCATTCTAAACCATGGTGCAATAATAGAATTCTTCCATTCATTTTCACCTTCTAACATTTGATTTATCTCTTCATGGGTCAACCATCTTGTATCCATTATCTCATTTTCATTAATTGATAATTCGGGGCTGGCTCTCACTATTAGGACATGGTCAATTTCATGCTCAATCCATTCATCATCCCATCTGCAACTATACTCAAATCTACCTATGTGATTATAATCCCAGCTGGATGAAATCTCCTCTGGGATACCTAACTCTTGAAACATCTTCCTTTTGCTGGCATGGATTACTCCTTCTATTTCATCACCATTCTCATTTTCAACATCTAATGGATGGCTACAGCAACTGTTAGCCCAAATCCCCGGGAATGTAATTTTTTCAATTGATCTCTGCTGCATTAGTAGTCTATCTTCCGAGTCGAAAATTAACACACTGAATGCTCGATGCCTAATCCCTTTACCTCTGTGACAATCTATCTTACTTACAGAATCTATAACTTTGTCATTTTCATCTACTACTAAGCACATTTCTTTCATCATCTCAAGTTGTGATGAATCGAGTTTACTCAGACTGCTATCTTGGGTCTCTTCTCCCATGTTTCTCATCTCTCCGAGGACGGTTACATATAATAGATGAATGATTAAATTACTTTGGTCCCAATAGTATTTCCAGTTTGGACAAGTTCATTAATTCTTTCAGGTTTTCTTCCATCAATCATCCAAACATTAGCCACATTTTGAGCTATCTTACTTGCACTTTCCGCTTTCAGAAAAATTCCTCCAGTGACATCTTGGCTAGATTCATGCTTCCCAGTAATTTTTTGTTTCTTTGACCATAGAGTAATTAGTTCCGATCCCTCTTCATTCGGAGGTTTAGTTAGTAGACCTTCAGTATCTCCTAGAAGAAAAATACAATGTGTGATTCCTGGAATCTCTTTACAGATTCTTACCATGATATCATCTCCAGATAATATTCCAAATTCTTTCTCATTATGTACATCTACTACGTCACCAAAAGTCACTTGAATAGTATCTTTCTTTTCATCTCCCAATTTGCTAATATCTCCTTTGAATTGTGGCCCTAAGTCATTCGCCCATTTAGACGGGGGGTGAGATATTCCTTCAATTTCAAATTCCTTCAAGTACTTCAGTACATAATTGTTTAATTCTATCATGTCATTTCTTACATTCTTAACAGCTAGCCTTTGTTCGTCGATAATTTCAATATTATGTCCAGTAGATAGATGCCATTTTTTTGCCTCTAGATGCCCGAAAGAACCTGCTCCATGAACTAAAATAACTGAATCCTCATTTTTTTTCAGTTTAGAAATAACTTTACAAACTGACATTATTCTTTCTTCTCGAACTGATTTATATTGAGATTTATCTGTGATTAATCCTCCGCCTAATTTGATTACAATTTTATTGTTAGGCATAGTAAATCTCATGTCTTCGAATGGAGTTACACATATTGCTGTATTCATTTCAATTTCTCTGCATTTCTGAACGATGGGTTCATCTCATAGAGTTTCTTCGAAAGTTTGTGTTAGAACAATCCGATATTGAGAAATTCCAAAGATGGCTTCAATCACAATTAGATGATGTCAAGTCGATTGAAGACGTTGAAGAGAGAGAAAGACGCCAAATTCAATTAGAATGCGCTATCCAAGAGACAATTAATTTCCGTAGTTTGATGAGTTTAGTCCAAGACATTGCTCCACCATTTGTGGAAAGAGAATCTCCTGTTAGAGTAGTTTCCGAAGAGAAAGTTTCCAAAGAATCTACTGGAGGCTTTTGTTTATCTTGTGAGAAGCCAATAACATCTGATATTGATTTCTGTATTAATTGTGGAGAATTCATTTAATTATTCTTCTTCATCAATCCATCTTGCTCTTGCTACTTCATACTCTGGATGGTCATTTGGTATTTGAGTAATATATTCTGGGTCTACAGACTCAACAAGATAAACTGTAACTCCTGCGTGCCAAACTGTATCTCCATCTGCTTCCATCCTAGCGGTATCAATTTCAAGTAATGTTGGTAATTTGTAATGCACTTTTCCTGCCTCAGCAGCTGATCTAATGCTTGATGATAGATGAACGTGTGCTCTTCCACTAGGAGTAATGCCTACTTCTAGTAAGTTATCTGCTTCATCAGGATTACATGGATAAAATAATGATGGAGGAATGTTATCAGTAGGGAGATCTAATTCGATTTCAAGAGTATGGCCGTATGTGGCTCTAATCATATTACCTCTTACTTCATATCTTCCTTTTCCATCAGTCTCTGATACAGCTCTGAAATGATGTGGTCTTAACCAGTGATATCTCCTTTCATCCTGTTTCTTAAATCTGCTAATTATATCTTTGACATCAACCCATCCATTAATATCCATTTCAAGATCAAATTTCTCAGGTGCATGTCTTAAAATTAATGCTAACCTTCTGGCTAAACTATCTCTTTCTCGTGAACGAAGTATAAATTTTCCTTCTTCATTACATGCTGGACATAGGTTGTCGTCGGAATAATATCCGTGTCTGCTGCATTCTCTTATCATATTATCAAACACTTCGAGTCTAATTTCTTTCAAGAACCCAACGGTTGATATAGTCTCGTAAGAACTATCAATTAATTGCCAATAATTATGTTGTATGTCACTCTCGGAGATATATGAAAGCAGTAATTGTTGATTGGCTCAGGTCCCCTTTTCATAGAGCACATAAGGGGGAATTAGTAAATGTCAGACCCGATGAAATGGCAGGTCAAGTAATTAGGCAATTGATGGAAAGAAACGATATCTCTGGTTCTATGATTGATGATCTAATTCTAGGTTGTGCTTATCCTGAAGGTGAGCAAGGATACAACTTAGGTCGCCTATTAACATTTCTTGGAGAACTCCCAAACACGGTGCCTGGAGCCACAATAAATAGGCTATGTGGTTCATCTATGCAAGCTATTCTTTCTGCAGCAGCACATATAGAAGTAGGATGGGGAGATTGTATCTTAGTTGGAGGTGTTGAATCTATGAGTCGTATTCAGAGACGCGGTTTTAATTGGAGTCCTTCTCCTGAATTGGAGGATAAATTCCCTGATGCTTACATTGGTATGGGAGTTACTGCAGAGAATGTTGCTAAAAAATGGAATCAAACACGTATTCAACATGAACAGTTCGCCCTTTCATCACATCATAAAGCAGCATCTGCTCAAACTAATGGGCTTTTTAAAAATGAGATCGCAACTATCAAAAATAATGAGAATATCATTAGCGAGGACGGTTGTATCCGCGGAAATACTACTCTAGAATCTATGGCTAAACTTAATCCTGCATTTGGTGAGAATGGTATAGTTACAGCAGCTACTTCCTCTCCACTTACTGACGGTGCAGTTTTCATGATAGTATGTAGTGAAGAGTTTGCGGAGAAAAACAAACTCAAACCTATGGCTAGAATTGTAGCCGGTGCAGTCACTGGGTGCTCTCCTGAAATAATGGGAATAGGTCCTATCGAGGCTACTAAAAAAGTTCTGAATAAAGCTAATTGGGGTATCGATGATGTAGATTTGTTTGAATTAAATGAGGCATTTTCTAGCCAAAGTTTAGCAGTAATTGAAGAATTAAAAATCAAACCAGAAATTGTTAATTTACATGGCGGAGCACTTGCTATAGGTCATCCTTTGGGGGCATCGGGTGCTCGAATTACTGGCAAGGCTGCCAGCCTTCTTCAATCTACGGGGTCAGAACGCGCAGTAGCAACAATGTGTATAGGTGGTGGAATGGGAATTTCAATAGCCTTAGAAAAATTTGATTAGTTAACCAAATTAGCATTACAACTAGGGCATTTGTCATCTATTGAGAGTTTACTAGGTATTACTGCTAGTAGCGTTGAACAGCTCGGACAAGTTGCTAATACCTCATTCTCTGAAATTCTTTCCTTAATCTCACTGTAGTCTTCATTAAGACTATTATACCAATTTTTGTATGTTGGGTCACGAATGGTTCTGACTCTTCTAAATGTCGATAATGAGAGTAAAATCAATAGGATTCCTTGGATAGTGCTGGCGTTATTTTCTTCACTCAGTTCATTAATTCCTGATAGTATGAAAATCAATGATAAGGTAGTCAATACAATCATTGCCATTATATCTCCTCCACTATTTTTATTCTTGAAAGAAATAATAGCAAATAATGGTAGTATAAGTATGAAAATTGAACATATTGCACTAGAAACAGAGTATGTTGATATAATGAAAAAGCATAACAATAAATCAATTACCATAAATCTGTATATATGTTTATGCAAATTTTCCATTACTTGACCTGTCATCTTCGCACCCCCTTGTCAATGATTGTGTTGCGACGAACTCATCAATGCTCCCCCTCTGCGAGGTGTGTGACAAAAGACACAGGAGTTGAGATTCTTAGTTCGAGTTTGGACGGTAAAAGTGTTTTAGTCATAGTTTCAGGAGGAATAGCAGCAGTTGAATCAGTACGTCTTTGTAGAGAGTTTAGACGCCATAGCGCTAAATTAACCATAATGATGTCTAAGGAGGCTGAGAAAATAATTTCTCCATTAGCATTGTCATGGGCATCGGGACAGAAAGTAATAACAGATTGGCAACCTGAAATGAAACAATTAGATGGTTTTGATATTGTCTTAGTCGCTCCTGCTACTAGAAATACCATATCAAAGCATATACACGGAATTATGGACTCACCAATAATGATGGCATTAAGTGCAGCCAGAGGGAATAAAACTCCGATTATTTTTGTTCCTTCAATGCATCAAGATTTGTTTGACGATCCGGTAACTATTGAATTATTAGATCAAATAATGTTGGAAGGCAACTATTATTTTGTTGATAGAGAAAAAGAAGGACGAAGAAAACAACCTTCTCCTGTGGTAATTGTTTCTAAGTTATCCAATCTAGTAAACTCTTTTCTAGATAATAGGAAAAAAGTCGCTATTACTCTTGGGGCCACTAGAGCACCAATAGATTCTGTTCGTGCTATCCAAAATGCATCATCTGGAAAAACTGGGTGGGCGATAGCTGAACATCTGTTTATGATGGGTCATGAAGTACATTGTATTGCTGGAAAAACTTCATCAAACCCTTCAATTGAATTACCTAATATTATTCGAGCAGGTTCTCCTGAAGAAATGTTATCTCAATCTTTATCTTTGGCGAAAATGGACGATAAACCCGAGGTTTGGATACATTCAGCTGCCGTCCTAGATTATTCTATGGTGCCTGAAAAAGGTAAAAAACCAAGTGGAGAAGATAAATGGGAAATAGAACTTCGACCTACGTTGAAACATATTTCTGANTTATCGGATTTAGTTGGTGACTGNATTAGAATAGGATTCAAGTTAGAAACCGGTGTTTCCGAANAAGATCTTATTCAGAAATCTNTCAATCAAATCTCAAANTATGGTGTTGANTATGTAATAGCNAATATTCTTGAGCAAATTGGAGACGAAAATTCACCAAGAGCTAGAATTGTGTCTAACGATGGCTCTGTCAAAGTATTACAGAATCAAGTAGATATCTGTCTAGAGATTGAAAAAATCATTTCCGAATAGCCCTCACATGCGGCACATTGAAGGATAATCTACTACGGGATATAATCATGACAAAGCATGGTAAGGCTAAGAGAGGTATCCCTCCAAAGTCAGATTTTAATGCATGGTATCCTGCTATTGTCGAAATTTCTGATTTGGTTGATAAAAGATATCCNATTAAAGGAATGGATGTTTGGAAACCTTATGGNTGGTCAACAATGAGACTTATTGATAGTCTTACAAGGAAGGAAATGGAAAACTCTGGGCATCAAGAGTATAACTTCCCTTTGTTAGTTCCCGAAGATCTCCTTGAGAAAGAAAATCATCTTGTTTCCCGACTTAAAGCCGCCAGGGAACAAGGAGTGGACCCCTCTGAACTTAGGATTGATGAAGAAGATTCAGGTTTTAAGAAAGAAGTTTATTGGGTAACAAAAGGTGGTGAGAATAAACTCGATGTTCCGATGTTTCTCAGGCCTACTTCTGAAACGCCAATGTATACCATGTTTTCACTTTGGGTAAGAAGTCATGCAGATTTACCGTTGAAAACGTTCCAAATTGTCAATACTTTCCGNTATGAAACTAAGCANACTCGCTCATTCATAAGAGTAAGAGAAATTCATTTCTTTGAGGCNCATACAGTTCACAAAGATGAAGAAGGTGCAACTAGACAAATAGAGGAAGACGCAGTAATTGTTCAAAAACTAATGAAATCTTTGTGTTTACCTGTTTTAGTTTCTAAAAGGCCCGTATGGGATACCTTCCCTGGTGCATGGTATACTACTGCTGTAGACGCAGTAATGCCAAATGGACGTACTTTNCAAATAGCAACTTATCATCACTATCGTGACCAATGGGCGCAAGCTTTTGATTTGAATTATGAAGATGTTAACGGTAAAATTCAGAATTGTCATCAAACTACATTTGGTATGTCCGAAAGATTACTGGGTGCTGTAGTTGGAATGCATGGTGATGACGCTGGCCTAATTCTCCCTCCCTCAGTATCTCCCTATCAAGTGATTCTAATGCCCGTTGCGGCTCATATCAACGAGGAAGTTTTACCAAAAATAAAACAAATTACTGATGATCTTAGGTCAGCAGGTCTCAGAGTTTTTTTAGACGATAGGGACAAACGTCCCGGTGGTAAGCATTACGATTGGGAAATTAAAGGAGTTCCGATTAGGTTGGAGTTTGGTCCTCGTGATCTTGCCGGAAATAAATGTGTCTTATCTCTTAGAACAGGCGGTAAAATAGAGGCCAGTTTAGAAAATCTTTCAGAAACAATATTTGACAATCTGGCAATAATATCTGAGCAATTATTGGAACGTTCATCTATACATATGTCTAATCTAGTTAAGAAATTCCCNGGTATTGAATCAACTCCAGATGGCTGGAAATTAGTATCTCCAGTAGAAGATGGTATAGTGTATGAATTAGCATTTGATGGTAATGATGCTGACGCAGAAATTCTCGAAAAAACTTCCGGATTGGCTTTACTAGGTGATTCAGTCGAACCTTACTCTGAACCACAGAGTTGCGTAATCACNGGTAAATTAACTACAAGAAAGCAACATATTGCACGTATGTATTAATTTCTCTTTTTCCTCATTCCGAGTAAAGAGATGAATGANAAAGTCATNATTAACATCCCATCTAGCATATCTCCATTNCCTGTTTGAGTCCATGAATCTATATNTTGATANTCCATAATTTCACTGANTNTTAATTTTGGATTATCTTCACAATTCTTCTCGCTTNCAATAATAGACATTGCACTTACTTCTGAACTGCTATAGTCTCCATTTGTAGTAGAAATTATTGTCATATTACCATCTAATAATTTNGNTATCCANGNNTATGGTTCGATTTCAACANTGACACTATNTGCNTGANTGAATGNATTTCCATTTGCTNGCCAACNNANACTCCCACTATCTACAAGNTCTTGCGAACCGTTCTGTGANATATCCCANGTTATNGTATAGTTCTCNCCNATANTCACATTTTNCACTNNCCAANATATTGTCAAGGTAGAGGTAGATCCATTGANAACTNNANCATNTNTGAATTCTATTTCACCCAGGGGTTCCACNTCCTCACACAATGNNANNATTGNATCTGGAACTATTGCATCTACTCCNACTAAGATATTTGAGCCCACTAACAACAAACCAATTATCCCTATTAAAGTAAGNAATANNTTTCTTTTTGNTTTCTTATCTAAATTGANANTTTCTTNAANTTNNGAATCGGTTTTTGGAGATGGTAATATCACATCATGNGTGAATTCNCTGCTTCNATTTTGTNCNTTTTCTTNTTCGATTTCTTCAGGAGTGGTAATTCCCATTTCATCAAGAGCTTCTCTACCATAAATCCTCTCAGCCAGTCTGTAAAATTCGTCATAATTCTCTAATTCCGATGGGTCCATTGACCCATCGAGTAATTCTCTAAGTCTTTCCCCCTCATTCATAATTGCCATTGGCAAACCGCTCCTTCATGAATGAAACCCAAGAAAG
>PCAW01000060.1:0-24690 GCA_002730775.1 Methanobacteriota archaeon
GTAGAAGACACCGTAAAATGTGATGAATGTGGAAGCCGTAATCTAAACAGAGACGAAACTCGTGGAGAGGTCGTCTGTGAAGACTGTGGGTTGGTATTAGAAGACAAAGTAATTGATCAAGGCGCCGAATGGCGTGTTTTCAGCCCTGAACAAGGTGATCAAAGAGCTCGTACAGGGGCTCCAATGACTGTAATGTTACACGACAAAGGGCTCTCAACAGATATTGATTGGCAGAATAAAGATTATTCAGGAAAATCTATTTCATCACGCTACAGGTCTCAATTTTATAGAATGAGAAAATGGCAAAAAAGGTCCCGCGTCAGTAATGCTACAGAAAGAAACTTAGCAATGGCTCTTGCTGAGCTCGATAGAATGGCAAGTAGATTAGATTTGCCTAAATCAATAAGAGAATCAGCAGCTGTTAATTACAAAAAAGCTGTAGAGGCTAGACTTATTCGAGGGCGATCAATTGAAGGTGTTGCTGCAGCTTCTTTGTATGCTGCCTGCCGCCAGTGCCAAAACCCTAGAACTCTTGATGAGATAGGTGAAGCAAGTCGTACAGGTAGGAAAGAAATAGGTAGAACCTATCGATTTATGGTACGCGAACTGAAAATGAAAATCCCTCCTACTAAACCAGAAGATTATATCCCAAGATTCTGTTCAGGACTTGATCTAGATGCAGAAGTTCAATCAAAAGCATATGAATTAATCTCAGCAGCCCAAGAAAAAGAACTTACAAGTGGACGTGGCCCTACTGGGATTGCAGCATCTATAATCTATATCGCAAGTGTATTATGTGGAAAAAGAAGAACTCAGAGAGAGGTTGCAGAAGTGGCTGGAGTTACCGAAGTTACAATTAGAAATAGATATAAGGAATTAATTCAGAATTTAAATATTGAGCTAGAAATATAATCTGGTGAAAAAATGTCGAGAAGGGAGGCGAAAGCTCTCCTCCGAGAGCATTGTGACAAGATGTTAAGAGAATGTATCGCTTTATCTTTTGAATATCTTCCACTTCCAAATCCTCCTTTAGAAATTCCAGATTTTCCTGCCAAATCCCCCAACGATTTAATCACATTGACTCAGCAAGCACTCGGAATTTCTTCTATTGATACTGCAGGATTCTTATATCGGTTAGATATTATCATTGAGAACTATGAACCCAGTTTTATCAAACGCCATATTGACCCCGATACTGAGAGAGAAAAGTGGCTGTCAAAAAATATAGCGGAAATTTCTGAAAGAATTCTAATTTTACAAATTAAAGATTGGCTTTATTCAGCACTAGATGAAGATTCTCCCGACACTGATCGATGGTACCTTTCAGTAAGCTCTTTGATTGGGTTAAGTCTGAAAGGTTCTCATATCATAGAGTCTGAAGGTTTCAATTTATTCGATTCAATTGTTTTTGCAAGAAAGCCCGGAATCTCTTCAAGAAAGTCCTCTGGGCGTCATCAAATTACATGGAATGGTGAATCAGAAATTTCTAATGAGGACATTAGTCATCCTAGTGGTGTTTTAGCCGCTAATTCAATATTAGATATCTTACAACTTCATCAAACCAATCATAATACGGTGTTGCCTTATTGGCTAGAAAGATTATCAATAAGTAAACATATTTCATTTGTACTCAATATACCTTCAAGAGTTCAAAATCTAATTATAGACTGTAATCAAAATAATTGTGAAAATCTACTGATGGCAACTATTCACAGCTTATCTAACAATCCTGATGTTTCGAAGGAGACATTATACCAAGCTTGTAACAGCGAAAAAGAATACTTACGAAGAAATCTAGCCTCTAATCTATCTAGAATAGATTCAGAAGATAGAGATTTCTGTGTTTCTTTATTGGAGAAACTAATTNNAGATGAAGACTCTGATACTCGTGTTTTATCGACAACATATTTGGGNAATTTAGCTCGTTTAGAGAGGTCAGTTTTTATCCNATTTACAAAAGANATTTCTAAGAAACAAGATTCTCGNATGATNCAAAGATTAATTGAATCNGGATTGAGNCATTATCTATCTTTAGATTCTAATGATTCTGANGACTTGGTTCCAATGTTATGGANACNGTGTAATTCGGAATCAAGGTCGCNATTATCAGGGATGTTGGTNGAAATAGGTAAAAAAAATCAACCTTCATTTATTAAAATTTCATCTAAGATATNCGAGTTAGACAGAGATTCATACATAGATTTAGTAANTCGNATNTCTTTACGAAANANTGAATTGGCTAATATAATCAAGAACATCCAGTAGTGGAGCCGCATGCATTACATTTCAAACAAGTCCCATTTCTNACCATTTGGCTGCTTCCACAATCGGTACAAATATCTCCNGTGAANCCATTTTCTCTTGCTAACCTTCTAACTTTAGACTCAGAATCTTCTANATTGTTNAATGCGCCCAAAGTTTGCTGTACTTCTCTAACCTCTCCTTTATTTCTGACAATTCCTTCTTCTGTAATTTCNGGCCTACTTATTGAATAAGGGTCTAAATCTTCTTGTGAAACATGAGANAGATCATGCCTTTCAAGATATTCTATNGCNAATTCTCTAAATATATAATCNACAATACTTGACGACATTTTGACACGCCCACTCCCTCCCATGACCATTCCACTTGGCTCAAACTTCTGGAAAGTAAAGGAGTTAACAAACGCCTCTAAAGGAACGCCATGTTGAAGCCCTAGAGATACAGCAATTGCAAATTGGTTTAGCATAGATCTCCAAGCAGCCCCTTCTTTTGAGGTAGTTAGCATAATCTCTCCNAATCTCCCATCTTCATACGAACTATGGTTTAGATATACGGTGTGTCCTCCTACACGCGCCTTCATCCTTCCACCNTGACANCTATCGGGTAAAGGCCTCCTTGTTGCNATATAGTCGTGCACCATTGCTTCTGCGAGTGGCTGNGCNTTAGGTGNAGGGATNGGCAGAACTTCTACNACTTGCTCAACCATTTTTTGAACAACTATTGTTTCCTCATCNTCATCTTCCTCNAAAGCACTGGAATCNACTAATTGGTTCATTAACGGTTGAGAAAGTTTAGAACAATCTCTGTATACGGCACATGCTTTTATCATAGTTGAGAAACTTAGATCATATGCATCTTTAATCTCAGACACTGTTGAATTAGANGGCATATTGATGGTCTTTGAGATAGCTCCAGATATGAAAGGCTGAGCTGCAGCCATCATGTGTACGTGTGCAGGCCAATCAATAGAACGAACNCCATATTTTCCACCAGGTGTTGCACAATCGAAAACAGGTAAATGTTCATCCTTTAATCCAGGCGCGCCTTCGATTGTTCCTCTGCCTAATACGTAATCATTCGCAGAATTGATTTGCGAAGAATCTAGACCTAAGTGCCCCAAAACGTCAAAGAAATCGTCATTATATTGTTCTTCAGTCATTCCTAACGAACCTACACACATTTCCTTACCTAGAATACTTGGAGAGAAAGCAGATCTAATATCAAATACATCTGGTAATTTCTTTTCAATATTTTTGATTTGTGCGGATGTAAACCCTAAAGCTTCTAGAGCGTCGTAAGATAGATGTGGGCACCCATTCAAACTCTTGGTACCCATAACGAACTCTTCAATTGTCTTTGTTTGCTTATCTGAATAACCCAACCTTCGTAAGGCCATTGTAACACCTTTATTGATGATTCTTAGAGAACCGCCTCCTGCTAGTGTTTTGTATTGAACCAAAGAAAACTGTGGTTCCACTCCAGTAGTGTCACAGCCCATAACTAACCCGATTGTTCCGGTAGGTGCAATTACTGTGGTTTGTGCATTTCTATATCCATGTTCTTCACCATCTCTTAACGCACGATCCCATGCATCTCTTGCAGCCAACAACAAATCTTGCGGACATTTCTTAGAATTTATTCCCCGAGGCAATATTGTCAACCCCTCATATTCTTCTTCCGGGGCGTCATATGCTGCTCTTCGGTGATTTCTCATCACTCTCAACATATGTTCAGAATTTCTTTCATAATCGGGGTAGGGGCCTAGTATCGAAGCAATTTCTGCACTCGTAGCATAAGATTCTCCGCACATTATTGCGGTAAGAGCACCACAGATGGCATAAGCTCTCTCATCATCATATGGTATCCCCATGTGCATCAATAGGGAGCCTATGTTGCAGTAGCCAAGGCCTAATGTACGATAATCATACGATTTTTGTGCAATTTCCGCAGATGGGAACTGAGCCATCAAAACACTGATTTCGAGTGTGGCAGTCCAAAGCCTCACACTATGTTTAAAATCTTCAATCTGGAAGGTTTGGTTATCTAAATCATAATAATGAAGTAGATTTATACTGGCCAAATTACAAGCGGTATCATCAAGGAACATATACTCTGAACAAGGATTAGATCCATTGATTCGTCCCCCTTCTGGGCAAGTATGCCATTCGTTGATAGTGGTGTCAAACTGTACCCCTGGATCTGCACAGGCCCAAGCAGTATATGCTATTTTATCCCATAATTCTCTAGCGTCTAATACTTTACAAGCTTCTGGTTCACGACCTTCTTCAGCCGCTTTATCTTTTTCCGTTCTCCAAACTAGATTCCAATTTTCACCATTCTTCACAGCATCCATGAATGAATTTGGTATCCTCACAGAGTTGTTACTATTTTGTCCTGAAACGGACATGTATGCTTCTCCCTGCCAATCAGTATCGAAGCATTCGAAATCAACTCCTTTCCATCCTTGGGTCGCAAGATCTAAAATTCGCTGAATATGCGGTTGAGGGACATTATCCTTTATTGCCCTAACAATAGATTTTCTTAAGTCAGGATTTTGTGTAGGTTCGAGCCTTGTTTTATCATCTTCATGCTCCCAAATTGCTTTCATTAAAGAATTAGCATGTTTTTGTAGAATATTGGAACCAATAACTAGTGCAGAGACTTTTTCCTCTTCACTTGATTTCCAATCGATATATTCTTCAATGTCTGGGTGATCTAAATCCAATGTTACCATCTTAGCAGCACGGCGGGTAGTGCCTCCTGATTTTATCGCTCCAGCAGCCCTATCTCCGATTTTCAGAAATGATAGTAGACCCGAAGAACTACCTCCTCCTGACAGAGGCTCCCCCGCACCTCTAATGTTAGAGAAATTAGAACCTGTACCTGATCCAAATTTAAATAGCAGTGCTTCACGATTCCACAACCCCATTATCGAACTTGTTCCTCCAACTAATGAATCACTAACTGACTGGATAAAACAAGCATGAGGCTGCGGATGTTCATATGAATTCTCAGACAGGCACAATTCTCCTGTTGCAGGATCGACATAATGATGCCCTTGTGCAGGGCCTTCTATCCCGTAAGCCCAATGCAAACCCGTATTGAACCATTGAGGGCTATTAGGTGCAGAACGTTGACTGGCAATTAGATAGCACATTTCATCAAAGTATGCCCGAGCGTCTGCTTCACTAGCGAAATATCCATACTTATATCCCCAATAGGTCCAAGTTCCCGCCAATCTACGGAACAGATTTCTCCCGTGAATTTCTCCAGCAAACCTATCTTTTGGGTCTAAAGTCTGGAGTTTTTCATGATCAGGCTCACTTCTCTGGAGCCAAACGGGAATGCCTTCTTCCGCCACCTTGCGCAGATAGGTAGGCACCCCCGCTTTTCTCAGATATTTTTGAGCAGCAATTTTTCCAGGAACTCCCTCGAAGCCAGAGGGGAATTGAACACCATCGATTGAGTCAGCCATAGTCCCGTCTGGATTTCTTATTTCTACATCCATTGAAATCCAAGAGAATAAATCAAAAGGATCTTCTCCAGCAGTAGTAAATCGTCTTTCAACTATCATCCCATTTTCATTATTTTCATGGTTTTGAGTTGTTTTCGATTTATTTTTTACATTAGTCTGCATAGCTTCACACTCCTATTTTTGATAGTCTTGATATGGTGTTCCCGGCGTAAGGGATTTTCTCTTCGGAATAGAGGGTGTTTAATGCTTTACAAAAGGCACTCTTTATTTTGATAGTTTTTACTACTTAATTGATTGAACGACTTACACATAAATTTTGTAAATTTTAAAGATTATGGCCTTAAATCTAGACTCCAGTCAAGTTTAGTTCCCGACCTTGTTATCATCACACCAACGGAACAATATTTTTCATGACTTTGATGTATCAATCTTCTCAACAGTTTTTCTGGAACATCACCCTCAACTACATATTTCATATTTACAGAAGTGAATACTTTTGGTCGTTCAGAAGATCTTTCAGATTCTAACTCAATCCACATGGCTCTTACATCTTTCATTCTATGTTTTAGCCCATCTATTACATCAATCAATGAACACGCACCATGTGCTTGAAGAACAATTTGCATAGGACTCGCTGCCGTATCGCTATGGAATTGAGTAATTTTTCCATTATCTGTTTCACCTTCTATTTCTTCACCAGTTATCCACCTAACTACCCCTTTCATCCGAATCACTTCTCCTTAAGGCAGAGGGGTCGGCTTCATGAATGAGTGGTAAGTGGCATCTCTGAGAACAATGTCCGAGGGAACAGCAATTTCAATAAAAAATGGTAACTTAATAGTCCCTGAGGAGCCTTTAGTGCACTATATTGAAGGAGACGGAATAGGCATCGACATCACTCCAGTAATGATTAATGTAGTTGATGCTGCAGTTAAAATGGCATATTCGGAAGAACGAAAAATCCATTGGAATGAAGTTCTTGCAGGGCAAAAAGCATTCGATAAAACAGGAGAGTGGTTGCCCGAAGAAACTCTTGAAGCTATGAGAACAGGTTTAGTTTCTATCAAAGGCCCTCTGACCACCCCCGTCGGTGGAGGCATCAGAAGTCTCAATGTTGCGCTTCGTCAAAAACTCGATCTGTTTGCTTGTGTCCGTCCAGTTAGATGGTACGAAGGAACACCCAGCCCAGTCAGGAATCCAGAACATGTTAATATGATAATTTTCCGTGAAAATAGTGAAGACGTTTATGCAGGGATTGAATGGGAAGCAGGCAGCTCCGAAGTAAAGAAAGTGATTGATTTCCTTCAAAATGAAATGGGTGTATCAAAAATTAGATTCCCAGAAACTAGTGGGATAGGAATCAAACCTATTAGTAGTGAGGGTACATCTAGGATAGTCAGATCAGCAATTAATTATGCTATAGACAATGATAAATCAAGTGTAACAATTGTCCACAAAGGAAACATAATGAAGTTTACAGAAGGTGGGTTTAGAGACTGGGGATATCAGTTGGCTAAGGATGAGTTTGGTGCAACGGAGTTAGATGGTGGGCCTTGGTGTACTATGAATAATCCCAAAACAAATAATCAAATTATTATTAAAGATGTAATTGCTGATGCTATGTTGCAGCAAGTCCTTACAAGGCCGAAAGAATATGGTGTGTTAACAACAATGAATCTTAACGGCGATTATATTTCAGATGCTTTGGCAGCTCAAGTAGGAGGAATCGGTATCGCTCCTGGGGCCAATATCAATTATGATACTGGAATATCTATTTTTGAGGCTACTCATGGTACCGCGCCAAAATATACTGGCCAAAACAAGGTCAACCCCGGCTCTTTGATACTTTCAGCAGAGATGATGCTTCGTCATATGGGGTGGAACGAAGCAGCGGATTTGATTGTTAAAGGCATGGAAGGCGCAATTTCTGCCAAAACAGTAACTTACGATTTTGAAAGATTGATGGATGATGCGACATTACTCAGCTGTTCAGATTTCGGAGAAGCAATAATCTCTCACATGTAAACTAATTAACTAAATTCTAGAGTTTAATTGTTGGGCATCAGAAACTACTCCGAATCCATATTCTTCTTCCAAAGCTCTTGATACAAGTCTGAAGTCTGAATCTCTAGTAGCTACTAAGATATTGCCAATCTCTTGTAACGGTAAGGATGCAAGTGAAGCTGCATCCCGCATAATTTCCATATCGCCACCTTCTGGATATATTTCCTTTCCATTTAATTCTGTACGTACTGGGATATCTTCCGTTCGTTTACGTTTTTGTTGATCAACTAATTCGAAAATATTTTCATGTTTTAATAAGAATTCTTCTAACTCAATCTTTGATAATTTATTGGAATAATCTTCTTGGGGCCATGTGCTAAATGACTTACATATTTGCTTAACTTTTTCCTTCAAGAAGTCGGGTGTAACTTTCTTTTTCCATTGTTTCCTATCGATATAGGTGTCATTGAATAGTGCTAGAACAGCATCAGGATTTTTTACTCTGTTATTAAATTCCGATAATGCCGCCGGAGGGATAGAAAGGAAAGTTTCCTTTCCCTCCTGTCGCCTGAGCATCATATGGAATGATCTTTCGACAGACCAATCAAAGGACCCGAAATCATCATTAGAAATTTCTTGTAATAAATCATCCTTTAGTGCATGAATTAGTACGTTTGTATCAACTAATATCAGAGGTTTCAAACCAAGGTTTTTCAGAGTTCTTCTATCTTTGATTGGGATATTAGTTCTTTGACTTACAAAAACCGCTCTTTGAGTGTTTCTTAATTGTTCAACCTGCCTTCCTTTGAAATAGCCGGTTTCTATAGCCTCTTCGAACCTTCTAATACCTCTAAGTGGATTTTGTTCAGCAATTTGCTCTCCCAATAATGTCAATTCAAAGATATCTTTCATTTCATGTAATTCAAGTTGGAAACGTCTTTCCAAATCCGACTCCCTCGAGCCACCAGATTTTTCTAAAGTCAGCAAAGCCGCCTTTACTCTTCCTTTGAAATTCTTATCGGGTAAATTATGCTCATCAGGATATCTTTGAATCAATTCTAAAGCTTCTTTCCTTCTTCTATTATAGTCGCTATCAAATTCTTCTTTACTTCCTTTTTCTTGGTCGCTAACAAATCGTATCAGCCTCTTAGTCGCAATATCCGTTTTACCTGCATTATTGTCAGCACAAGTCCTCAAATATAGTTGAAATCTTTGTGTCAACAATGTTTCCAATTCAGGTTTTTGATCTAATAGTTCGACGGCTTCTTTCCATGTCCCAGAATGTGCATATTCAATCATTGCTTTTCTGAGAATCAAAGAAGACTCCTCATAATTATCTTTGATCTTTAGAGCACCCTCTTTGTATGCTCTGGCAGCATTCAATCTATTCCCATTTTCTTTCTGTATTGCAGCACGAATTATTTGATATTCTGAAGACTCTTTATCATGAATTCGATACCACTTCTCTAAAGACTCAATCCCTATACTATGCTCTTTAACTAGGTTCGTCAGAGCCCTAATGGTCCTAACAGTGTTATTTTCTTTTGCAGCGAGTCTTTCCAAGGTTGATAATGCATTTTCTTCTTTCTCAATATTCCCGGATTGTAACTGCATTGCAGATGAATTAAGATATAAAGAATCAATTAAAGCATCAAACAATCTTCGATCTAAAGTAGATAATTTGATATCTTCAAGTGATTCATCCAATGAGGCAATTAAAGAATTTTTAACGACCCCCGATCCATCCGATGAAAGCGCCTTTCTGACCTGATTCAATACAATTATTGCCCCCTTATCTAGAATTTTATGAATTGAATCAATATTAGAAGAAACCCCTCCCAATAAAGAAATTAAAGAGATTGAAACATCAGATAAAACATCATCTTTCTCAGATTCTTCTAGCGAAATCAGAGCCTGTTTCCTTAAACTAATGAGTTGTTCAGTATTTTTTATACCTGTATCTGCTGGCATTAGATGCCATACCATCAGTGCTCTAAAAGGATAAACAAGTCCTAGCGTTTTATCACTATTCATTTTATTAGCTAGATTTTCGATATCTGCTGTTCGAGTCAATACAGATAAGATATCATCCGTATATCTAATTGAATCATTATTAGAAAGAATTTTTGAAGCCTCTAATTGAATTTTAGGAGGAGCGTCTACACACCTCATAGCAAATACCAAACACTCTTCTACAGTACTCTTTAGAGATTTTAGAATAGTTTCTTCTAACTTTTCAGAGGGGGTTTTCGAGATAACCTCTATCGCAAATATTAACTCCTCCTCATTGTTTATAGATAATTTTTCAATCATCCTAATAGATTCAAAATATTCTTCTTTTTGGAATAAATTTTTACTAATTTTCCATAGTAAAATCGAGGGTATATTTTCATTTGCATTCTCTAGAATCTCCTTCCCTCTTAGTAATGAGTCTAAAGATAGTTCACCGTCAATTAATTCTATTTTTTTCCATGCCTCGATTCTAATTGCGTTGGATAATTCATCTTTTCCTTTTTGATTAATACAATCAATAATTACACCATTATCTCCAGAGTTTATTAAAAACAGTTTTTTTTGTTTTGAAACAACCGCCTTCATATGTGATATATTTTTTATTTTTTCAAGGACATCGAGTGCATCATTAGAATCTGCAGATAATAGTAGAATAGATTCTAGCAACGCCCCTTCATTTTCTAAATTTCTTAATTTTCCTTTCATTATCTGTGGCCAAGTCATAGGCCTTGGTCTACCAGCAAGGTCTTTACGAATTTTTTCCAAAGAAAGGGCTTGTGTAGAAGACAAATTAAATGGGACCTCCATATTCAACCATTTTCTAAGACTGACAATATCATTTGGATTTAGATTCGCCGCCTTAATCCATTCTTTTGAATCAAAGGTTTTCATTTCTTCTTCTATAATGTCGAATCTTTCAAATTCAGCGAATATTGGGGCCTCTCTCGCCAATCTACTCCAGACGGGATGAATTCCTTGGCTACATTCTAATCTCAAAAGATCCATTTGTTCATCAAAAGAATTCTCCCATGTTGACATTTTATGTTTTTGAGCGATTAAAACTGATAATTTGAATGCAGCAGAATCTTCTGAAGTTATAACTTGTTGTGGCGTTGGCAGATGATCTTCTAACCCCATTCTACTTTGTCTACCGCCTCTTCTTCCAATTCGATTCCTATGGCCACGATTGACAGGATTATTTTGTTTATCTCCCATTTCATCTTTATCGACAGTTTTAGGGGCGGTTTTTTCTGCTGCTAGAACCGCCAAAGCCTTCCAGTTTTTATTTAGTAAATCCCATGTATCAGATTTATTTATGGCCCTCTTTCGACGACCTGCATCATCGCCTGCTCTTTGCAGGTCTGAAATACAATCTAATAGATACTGCTCCAATGAAGACACTCCGATAAATCGCCCCAATGCCCCTCCTACATGAACGCACCGCCTTCTTATGCAAGACGGAAAAAGCGAGAACTCAAGATATGTTACGATTCAGCAGTCTCCATGGAGGCTCTGGCCACGATAGTAATCCTGCTCCATCCTCTTGCTGCTTTGGCAATTATTAGAGAATTTTTCAATCAAAGAAAATGGCGCCAAGAGAGGGCGAAATTATCCCATGAAATACTAAATGAGGCCGTCTCAAGACATGAAAAATTAGGCAATAGACTTTTCCTTTATGTAATATTTGTAATTTGTTTAGCCTTTATTTCAAAGATAATATATTTTCAAATTAATAATGGAGAAGTTACTTTTTCTGACTTAGTACCAGATCACTTTCATGGTTGGGCCGGTATAATAGGACTTTTCTTGATGATTTATTTGAGACAACTTGGTATGAAAGCTAAGAGAAATAAGAAGAATAAGAAATCCTATGGGAAAATTAGTAATCTTCATGGTAGAGTGAGTGATCTAATGACATATTTAATCATTATACATGCTTTTCTGGGTTTCTTGTACTTGTTTACTTATCTCTGAGACCAAATATCTAACCATTCGTTAATGTTAGAATCAATATCTCTATTCGTAACTTCTCGATCAGTAACTATTTTTTCATCAATCGGCTTTATTCTACAACCACAAGCATTAGTATGTCCGCCACCGTTTTTATCGAAATTAGTAGCTAATTTTGTTAAATCAAATATCCCTCCGGTCTTATGAATAAAAGAATTAGTATAAAATGAAGCAGACACAGGATAATTATCACCATCGTCAAAATTTACCCCAGTATCTCCATGTATGACCACGCAAGCATCACATTCATCTCCAGCTATCGCTGTCACAAGATAGCCATTAGATCTAATTTTTAAATTTTCTAACCTTGCAATTGCTAATCTATCAATGATCGAAAGGTTTTCTCTAATTGTTCGATTTAGATATTCTTGTTTAGCCATCCTTTCTCTAAGCTCCAATTTTATATCTGGTAGTTCTAAAATTTCTTCAATAGATACACGATTTTGAATATTGTCGAGTATTTTTGTGGTATTTTCTTCACTCTCTCCAATTACTCTCCCTAGCCAAAGTACAGGATTATCGCCTTTGAATTCATCAATTGAAATGGAACCCCCATCTAATTTATCTACCCAGATCATGGTTTCGGATAAATCACTCAAATCAATTTTATTTTTTAGAAGGTTATATGCAATTCTAGCTGCACTAGGTGTCGGCTCCCATAAGATTATACAATTTCCAATTGTACTTTCACGGGGTTCATTTGACTTATGGTGGTCAATACTCAGCCCACAATTAGGATGTCTTGGCAAATCACAAATTGCGGTTTTCCTATCTATAATTTCATCCATCGTTCCTGCGCGCAAATTACCTGGGTGGCCGAAAATGACTTCTGCATCCGGCCACCATCTTTTCAAAATTGCAGCAGTGACCACCCCATCTAAGTCGCTATCAGTAATTATTTTCTCAATATCTAGGTTCAATGCCTTCGTATACATATCCATGACATAACCCCATTCTATTATTTGTCTCTACAGCCCCTTTGGTATAATTCAATATCGATAACCTCTCCCACAAGTTATGGAAACATCATGCGGATTCATTCTGATTAATTATGATAGCATACTTTTGCTACAATATCCTCAGGGGCATTGGAGTTTTCCTAAAGGGCATATCGAGGAAGGAGACAGCGATCATTTCGCTACAGCCAAAAGAGAATTATTAGAGGAAACAGGTATCTCGGAAGTTTCTATAATTGATGGATGGATGTCAAAAACAGAATATAGTTTTTTTTCAAAAGGCACTCCTGTTACAAAACAGGTTTTTTGGTATTTAGCCAATACTGACGAACTAAATGTCAAACTTTCTCATGAACATACTAATTATATGTGGGTGAATTTCGATGAAGCATCCGAACAATTAACTTTTGATCAAGAAATCAATCTATTAGGTTCTGCAAAGGATTTTCTTAATACAATTTAATTCGTGTAAATGCTCCAAGCAATCCATAGCATAACTACGCCTATTAACAAATCAATGATTTTCCATGCCTTCTCAGTTTTCAAAAACGGTGCTAAACGTCGGGCACCAAAACCAAGGCTGTAAAAAAATAGAAACGAAGAAGCCATCGCTCCGATAGCGAATGCAATTTTTTCATCACCTTGGAACTGTAATGAAGCAGTACCTAGCAATACAGTAGTATCTAGGTAAACATGGGGATTTAGCCAAGTGAAACCCAGAGTAATAATTGCAGTTTTCTTGGCACTCACAATAACCTCTTCGTCACCAATATCCAAAATATTCCCCACATAAGCCGCCTTGAATCTCAACATTGAATAAACCACCAAAAAAGAGATAGCAAACCATTTTATTAGTCCAGATAAATTTTCAGAATTCGATATAATCTCTCCAAATCCAAAGACACCTAGGCTAATCAATGTAGCATCTGAAAAAGCACAAATTGTACAGACTAAGAAAACATGCCTATCAGATAATCCTTGCCGTATTACGAATGCATTTTGAGCACCAATAGCGACTATTAGTGATAAACTAATCAATGCTCCTTCGAACCCAACTGATTCGATACTCAATTATTCACCCTATCTTTTTCCGAGTGGAGTCCAAAGAGTTTCACCCTCTTCTCCGGTAAGCCAGCGAGAGAGAACGAAACAGTGATCTGATAGTCTATTTAAGTAGCTAATAACCTCATGTCTAACTTCCTCACGAAGAGTACAAGCATCTCTCTCAGCCCTTCGGACAATAGTTCGAGCCATGTGTAAATGCGCTACTATCGGGTTTCCTGTCGGGAGTACGAATGATGACAGGGGTTCTAAATTTTCCAACATGTAATCCATCTCGTTTACCAATCGTTCACCAGCATCTTTCCCAATTATCGTCATCTGCTCTGGAACTCCTCCTGGCGGACAAGCACATTCAGCACCAACATCGAATAATTCTTGTTGAATTATACCAAGCATTTGATCAGCCTCAATAAGACGTTTGTTAGGAATACCAATAACATCAGTCCTATTCATCTCCGCACGAACTATACCTATTGCAGAGTTAGCCTCATCAATTGTGCCATAAATGGCAACTCTAGGGTGTTCCTTCCCTACACGAGAACCATCTACAAGAGAGGTTTCTCCACCGTCACCACCACCAGTATGAACCTTAGTTATCCGAACCATATTGTATCCCGGAAGGGTTAATGATTAAGAACAATTGTTCTAGAATTAATTCAAATCTAAATGTTTTTTTATGGTTTCAATCCATGATTTATCTACAGCTTCCCAGCCACCAATTTTCTCTAATTCCACTATGTGTACAGATCTAGATTTCTCATCATTTTCTTTTTCGTAAATAAGCGCTAATGCAGAATGACTCATGGCATTAATCCACTGTTTATCCATATCCCATGACTTTTCAAAATGGGCAATAGCGCCGTTATCTCCATGAATTAAACCTCGGCTGATTTGCCTCAATCCTGATTTCGACCATGAAATTCCTTGAACGCCGATTATTAATCCCCTAAATACAAGATAAATTTCTAAAGCCACTAGTATTGAAGCTAAGATAAACGAGCCTATTTGTTCCATTTGTCCAGCCTCGCCCCATCTTTCAGTTAGAAGAGTTATTGATCCTATGCAAAATAGTATTCCTCCGAACGGGGCAACGATGACATCATCGTCGCTAACTGACATCTTAATTACTCCATATATTACTGCACAACCGCCAATAAACGTCGATATATAAGCAGGGGCTAATTCATTTCCTCCGCCCCTTGGAGCTCCTGTCGCCATCCACAAAATCGCAGCAGTAATTAACAAAATTGCAGCAAAAAAACCACTTATTTCGGGAAAGGGCTGTTTTCTACTATACCAAAAAACAGTTACTCCTAGTATCGATAATAATAAGATCCAACTCCACACAACAATCACTCTGTTGATTCTATGCCCCAGCCCGGCGCCCAAAAATCTTCGTCATCTAACCACTTCAACCATTCATCAGCATCGGCCCTTAAAAGTCTGAAACATCTTCGGTCTAATCCTGCCAATAACTCATTTGAAACATCGCCTTTTTCGTGCGAATCTGTCCATTCTACTTGCATTTGTCGAATCAGTCTTTGCCCTTCGGCATAATTATCAAAGTTGATTTCACATAATTCTCTTAAATCTTGCAACCAAAATTTAGTACCTTTGATATGTAGATTGTCATGAACCTTTTTTTCTTTCTTTTTGAACGGCCACCAACTCACAATTATCGCCCCTGCGTCAAGGTTCTCTTTCTTGATGCTTTGCGAATAATGAAAGGGCACTTATCTATGCGAGAGTCATGGGGCGTGTATTTGTTCATCTACATGGTAAGGCCAAAGATTCATCATTTAGGTCCGCAATTTCCGATTATGCAAATAGATTAACTTCTGATGGCGTGCAAATAGTTGAACATAGAAATAAAACTGACCCAGGCTCTTATTTGGATGATGTAATCAAGAAAGCAGGCAACGATAAAGTGATTCTTTTACAAGAAAAAGGAGAGGATCTTGATAGTATAGGGTATTCTGAAAAAATGAAAGAGTGGAGAATATCAACCAGCTCTGTACATTTAGTTGTAGGCCCACCAGGAGGATTCGGATCGTATGGGGAGGGTCTTAAGGCACTTTCTTTAGGAAAAATTACGCTTCCACATGAGTTAGCCGCAGTAGTTCTTTTAGAGCAATTATACCGCGCTTGTACAATAATCAAAGGATTACCTTATCACCGTGCATAATCAGTCAATATCGATGATTTCATTCCTTCCATTTACATGAACTATAGTAGGTAAATGCTGATTAATTTTTTCTTCTTCAATGGCCTTATAAGTCACTAAAATTACCAAGTCTCCGGGGTTTACAAGATGTGCAGCAGCACCATTTATACAAATTTCACCACTTCCTCTTTCACCTAAAATTACATACGTTTCTAGCCTTGACCCATTAGTTATATTTAGAACCTCTATTTTTTCCCATTCTGAAATATTTGCAGCTTCAACCAACTCTTCATCTATAGTAATAGAACCAATATAATTTATATCTGCTTCAGTTACAGTAGCACGATGAATTTTTGAATTCATAACAGTTCGTAAAGACACCATCGAGGCTTCCGAATTTGATCCTCCATTTTAATCCAAGGTAATGTTGTACTTTGATACTAAAACGTCTCCTTGATACATTCACTCTCAACTTAGGGTGTGCGTTGATAAATGGATTACATTTAGGAAACATACTTCGGTGGTCGCGATGAAAGGAAAGTTACAAGAAAATGTTAGCCTAGAAGGCTCGAAAAAAAGTATTGTTGCAGGAGTAATGGTTTTCATAATGTTATTCAGTACTCAGATGTATTCCTTCCAAGATTTCGAACCATATTCAGAAGAAGAATCTGAGTGGGGGCCCGTGATTAAGAGGACAGCATTTCAACAAATAGATGTTGCAGATGGGCCTATGTCTGAAAATAGTGAAATGCAACCAAGCGCCGAAAATCCATTCTCTCACCCTGCATTCAGCGACCCAATGTATCATGACCCTCTTTCCATGTACGGAAAGATCTCCGATCCAGCCGCTTTAGCCATTGATCCAAGCTATGGGTTCTTGCTAGAAGAAACAGATACTGAAGATCACGACAATGATGGAATCTCCGATTTGAACGATTTAGATGACGATAATGACGGCATCTCTGACTTAATTGAAAGGTTCGATGGTTGTTACGGTACAGATCCTTTTGACCATGATAACGATGGAATTCAGGATGAATTTGATTGGGACGATGATAATGATGGATTACTAGAAGGCCCTATTGACTGGTCACAGGGTGCCGATCCAAAGAATAACACAGAAGACCGTTATGTAATCCCAACAGCGATCCATCCTTGGACTCAAACAGTTGTAGGTACTGGCTATCGGATAGATCAGAATCTGTTAGATCATGATAATGATGGAGTTACTGATGAAGATATTGATGGTAATGGAAAAGGATCTTATGATGAAGACGATGATAACGATGGCCGTATAGATCAGTTTACATGGCCTTGTGATTTTGATAGCGACGGTATTCAAGATTATTTCGATTTAGATGACGATGGCGATTCAGTACCTGACCTATGGGATGCACACCCTTGGAACTCTGAGATAACCTCAAATATCACAGAAAATAATCTTTGGAATGATTGGGTGGAATGGGATTCTGGTCCAACATTACATTTTGTTGTGTTAGCAAATGCTGGAACCATTACTCCAGAGAATATCACTATTGAGGCAGGCGATATAATCGTATGGGTGAATCAGGATAACTTTGCTGGAGAAGACCATTCTGTAGTAGGTACAAAAGGTGAATTTTCAAGTTCTCCATTCTCACCAGCAGGTGGTGCATCTACATTCCCTTGTGATGCGGTCTACACTCACTGTGAGCAAATTAATAGCACGGGCGATATTTCATACCAGAACATTGCATTATCACAGACAACCTTCGGTAATATTTCAGTTTTACAGGCTTCATACACTGGTGACGATTATTATGGAGATTACGTTGGAGGTATTGATTTTGTGGACCGGGAAAAGGCTTGGCACCCTAAAGTCCAATCATTTTCAAATATCTATGATGGTGATTTAGATGGCGATGGTATACCAAATTTCCTTGATCCCGATAATGACAATGATGGCTCCCCGGATTCTTCAGATACCGATGATGACAATGATGGGTTAGCAGATATGTATGATGTTGACGATGATAATGATGGGATTCCTGATACCTGTCTTCAAACAGACACAAATTTAGATGCATCAGGTGATTATCCAATACCTAATCAGCCATTCTATGACGGTAGTATAATGACTCCGGGAGTAGATTGTGAAATCGATTATGATAGAGACTTAGATGATGATCGTTACAGAGTAATTGATCAAGATTATGATTTGATTTGGGACTGGTTGGACACTGATTTAGGTGGTGTCCCAATCCCGGATAACACAGTCGGTGGAACTCTAACNGATTCAANTGATNTACCNTGGGACTTAGATAACGATGGNNNNATCAATGAAGAAGANATATTCCCAACNGTCCCTCAAAGCACTGTTGATACTTGGGATTGCCCTAGCCTTACTAATCCAAATCCNTCTAATCCGGATGACAATTGCTATTTGATGCGTAAATCATANACTGGATTCAANGATTGGGACNAAGANGGAATAAATAATTGGGACGATATTGATGACGATAATGATGGNATNTNCGATTGGTTAGATATAGANGATAACTGNGACCTNGATGACGATAATGATTTACATTTNTTAAACGGTTCAAAATATCGTGACGACGGCCCGAANGATATNGATACAGATGTAGACGGGGACGGATTACCNAATGACGAAGATTGGGATGATGATAATGATGGTATNTCTGACTNTTATGATCCTGATGATGGAAACTGTGGTATCCAAGACTTAGATGCGACNGATCCGTTTGACAACAGCTATCCTACTAGCGATGGAGATTTACTAGACGGTTCTTCTGATGACCAATTATACGCGTTTGCAATAGTTTACGAGATGTATTGGAATCAAACATGGATGTTCAACCCATTTACTCCAGACAATGGTTTCGTTTTGGATTATAATGGATTCGACGAAACAAATCCTGAAGTTAGTGGACAGATACCTGAGATGTATTGGTACGTGATTCAAAAATGGAGCCCTTATAATGGAGGTAATCACTTTGATATTGATATTGATGGAGATTCTTTGATTAATGGAATAGACGTAGACCAAGATGGTGACGGATTACCAGATTGGTGGGATCAAGACGAAGGCAATGATGGATTACTAGACGTTAACGATATTAAGATGGGAGGAAGCTTCGATGATAACACCTGTGGAGCAACATTACTCTCGATCTATGTTCCTTCGTTCAATAGTCCACCAGTCCCCCAAGCGATAGATCATCATTGTGGAATTAATTATGCATGGTATTTTGGGGCTCCTTTGGTTACACCAACTAGAGTTAACCAATTAGAATATACATATCCTTACAGTACGAGAGCAGATTCTGATTACAGTGATGGTGCTTACAATGGAAGTAATTCACAAGGCCAATGGACTTGCAATAAAAATTGCTTCCATTTCACATTCGACCCACAGAGTGGGGTAAGCCCAACTGCAGCGGTTACATATAATCAAATGAAAGATAATCGTGATCTTTGGATTGCCTATATAGGATTATCAAATGGATTATTCCAATGGACTGCAGATTCAAATGCCAACTTCTTCCCTGATGAAAGAGCGGATTTACTCAATAATGACGTTGATCCAGATGATGACTGCGGCGCACCTGTTACCGGAAATATGGAGCCACAATGCTTGTTTAATGATACTGCAGATTTAGATGATGATTTTGATGGCGTTTACGACCATTGGGATGTGGATGACGATTCAGATGGTATTTGGGATTATTTTGAGGTAGACAGTAATGACGATCTTGACGACGATACAGGAACAATCCCTCCAGGTAATTTCTACACAGGCACAAATTGTGAGGACAATGATGATGATGGGACAGATACAGATCCTGATGAAGACGGATGGTTCCAAGCCGTTCACGATAAGGGAGTTCTCGGACAAGGTCTTTTGAATCCGAAATATTATGATGTTGACAATGATAATGATGGTATTCCAGATGGAGAAGACCCAGATGATGATAACAATGGCGTCTTAGATTCTGATCAAGAATTGCTTTGCTTTGTTGGTGAAGAGCAGATGACTTGGGATCATGATAATGATGGGATCGTAAATTGGAAAGATGACGATTGGGATGGAGATGGTAGATCNAATTTGATAGAACTTAATACAGCAACTCCATTTATNTCGGCATGGGATCACGATAATGACGGTCTAAGAGATGATATTGATTTAGACGATGATTCAGATGGAATGAAAGACGAAGATGAGATTATGCTTTGGCCTTCTAGATATGGTAGTGAATCTACTAACCCATGGGATCATGATGACTTTGGTGGCGGAGAGGGTATTGCAAATCCCGCTGATCCAAACACAGGACCCGATGCAATAGACGAAGATGACGACAACGATAGTCGCGTCGATACAGATTGGGATCAGTTAGAAGAAGAAAATGGTAGCTCGTCAGATTGGGATAGCGACAATGATGGTATCTTAGACGAAGATGACAAGATTCCAACTAGAATTACTCTTACGTCACCTGATGTGTTATGGTTAGATAACTTGTATGCAGCCAAATTTAACGGTACTGTAAGTTGGTTAGACTTAGATCAAGGAGTTTTCGCACCTGCCGAAAATTTACCGGTACAAGTACACATTGCTTGGACTAGGAATGGAACTTCTGCTGTTGAAACGGTAGACGTTTTGACAGATGAGGACGGAAAGTTCGTAGTAGGGCAATTCTTATTCCCGGAAGATTTACCAGTTGGTTCTAACACAACATATCATGTCTATGCTGAAGTAACTGAAATGTTCTTACACGATGGTTCCTCTACTCAACCAGTACCTACAGAAGTTAGAGCAAATACAACAATCGATTATGTTGCTTGGACTTACTTCCGTAGCGATGAACAACCATTATTCCTCGATTATAAGGTACATTATGCATCAGATTGGGACAGAGGAATATTTGACAATAAATTATCACATGCTCCAATTTCATTCACAGTACATGGGGGCCCGTTTGGTAACCTGACACATCCAACTATATTCGATGGATATGGCTATGGATATAGAGCAGATTCAGGCGGTTGGGTATCACTATCATTCGTTCAAACAAGTGGTAGCCAAGGTGTTTGGAAGCAAGTACAATGGAATTCAACTGTAGATAACGGTCCAGGAAAGGTTCCCGGTGCGTACGAAGAAATTGTTTGGGATAATACCTCAAAGTCTCATAGTGTTGTTGGATTGTATGAATATACAAACACAAGTTTGCCAATTGGAGATTATATGTTCATCGGAGAATCTAGACCGGACTTAGGTGGAGAAATGCCTTGGCCATATCTAGAAGGAGATACGACAGACTCTTTTGCAATACGGTCGATGCATAGAATGTATGTTGAAGCGGATATTATTACTCCTTCAATTCGTCCGGTTTACTTCTATGACTCCACTCAATTTACTGGTGCTTCATTCGGCGCTTGGAGAGCTTTATTCCATGCCCCATCCTTAGCTAATGCGGGTCTAGAATACAGTGATGTAAGTCTTGGTAAACAATATCCTATGCTTTGGGATGGAACACCTGAAGGTCTTACAGGTGAGGCGGCAAATTTACGCTCATTTATATCCTCAAATGGTACACACTGGTTCATTGCAATGCAAAATGGAGGTGACTTCAATGTACCTCCGTGCGGACCAATCAATCCATTAGATCCTGCTAGTGAGGTACGATGTGAAATTGTACCTGAGATGTTTACCGGCGAAACATTCAGAGTTTTCGGAACCGTTTGGAATCGAACAATGACTGCGTGGCCACATGATGCCATGGCATTACAGGTTGATATCGATAAAAATGGAGTATTTGCAGGTTCCCAAGAGACCGGATTCGCTAGAGTTCCAGATATGATAAACGGCGAAGCAGTGTTCGATTATAATTGGACATGGTATTCACAATATCCTGCAGGAGTATATGGTATTCGTGCTGACTTTACAAACTCTAATTATTACTTTACAGGCAATCAATCAGCCGTCCTCGCTCCCACAGGTGCTTATGTGAATGTATCAGTTATTGGTACAACAGACTTCCAATTGAATACCATACCTAGACTTTATCGAGGCCAAAATACAACTATTGAAGCTAGAGTAATTGACAACGCATATCAGCCTGTCAGAGACGCTCCAGTGAATTATACTTGGTCTGCTGATGGTACTAGTGACGTAGCAGTGACCGATATTAATGGAGTATTCAAAATCAATTTAACTATAGATGAGATGCACGAATTAGGAAATTTCTCTTTGAGCTTCACTTATCCTGGCGATGCTTATCGTCAAGGGAGCTCTTCAGGAATTGACTTATGGGTGGTTTCAAGAACATACATAGATCTCCAAAGTACTACTGAAAACAGATTATCTAGCGGAGATATTTGGGAATTTACCGCTCAGGTGACAGATGATAATAGAACTGCTGCAATCAAAGATAAAGGTGAACTTTTAGATGGTTGTGATGAAAATGGTGGAGAAATATTAGTGATACTTGAAGGAGTTGATTTCGAACAAACAGTTCATCGACAAATAATCAAGACACTATGTCCTAATGCTGGAACGATTAATCATGCTATGTTATTAGATCCTCAATTATTGAGAGATGACTCTCAATCATTCCTTCCAGATGGTTTCGGACCAGTTAACGTAATTATTAGATTTTCAGAGAATCTACCTCATGAAGGCTGTGACCCAATAGATCAAGAAATGCTTTCGATATCAGGAGCATGGGACCCATGTGCTCAAGTTTTGAATAGTGATCATTATCGCAAGGTATTCCAGTATAATGGACAAGGGTTTAGCTTGATCGGAGGAACACAACTGTCTGTCGACAATCAGATTGTCTATACTTCAGAAATAGATCAATTGACTGGGCAACCTATCGATAAACCAATGACTGTAACTGGACAATTAGTTGACGAATTGAACACAAATCTATCCAACCGCCCTATTCAAGTACAATACGAAATGGTTGGAACAGAATTGGGCGTAAATGCTTGTAATGGAGGTGTAACTGATTCAAACGGTTTCTTCTCAATAGTATGTCCATTAAACGATATTCAAGCAGGGCAAGCTAAGGTAACTGTGAATTATTATTCTTATGAGACTGGAGACCAATATAGATACAAAAACTCCAGTATCACCAAATTCTTCCCAGTATTCTCTAATTCAACAATGACTGTGCAAGAAGTCGGACCTTTCCGGACAGATATTGATACATTTAGATTTGAGAATGGTACTGTTTTCCCAGTACTTTATTTGAAAGAGTCATTCCATATAGATGCTAAGTTAGCTCAAGTTAATGGCAACCCCGTTGGAGGTAAGTGCCTCAATATCTATCTAGATCCTGAGACTAACACTAGACCTTTCGCAACTGCAATTACTCAAGATGGAACTGGAGAAATTGAATGGTATTCCGGAGATCCTGATGATAATCCTAGTAGAAAAGGAGTAGAACCAAGCGGTCAGAAACTTGAGGGATTTAGAACAATCAGAATTGCATATGAACCAACAAAAGAATTACCAGGTGGCTGTAAAGCAGAAACAACACCAGTTGTGAATGGTTCATATGAAGATATAGAAGTACTTGTCAGAAGTAAAGTCGACATTCTGTTGAAAGATCATTGGGCAAGAGCAGAAGGGTATCAAGATGGAGATATTGTAACTGGTAAAGTATCAATACTTCGAGATAGACTTGATGTTTCTGTAGAGGGCGAGACGGTCATTTTCACTTTCCAATACTGGAATGGGACCGGTTATGTAACTAATAATGTAGAATACTCTGTCACAAATGAAAAAGGTGAAGCGAACTTCAGCTTTGTTTACAGCGGTAAAGAAGTACCCGGTGAAACTAAAGGGAACGAACTCGCTGTGAACGGTCAATGGAGAGTGTTGGTTCACTTCCAAGAATCGGCATTCTTCCAAGAGGAATTCTTGAATAGTACTCCTACAATTGCACTCGGAGATATTGCTGCTTCTTCGGAGACGAATTTCTGGACTTTTAGAGTTATTACAGTGCTTGGAATTGTATTCTCTTTTGCTCTATTAATTAGCGCAATAATGTATAGAAATTACAATGAAAGAAGAAGAATTGAAATTATTCGTGGTATTCTAACAGATTCGTTAATGTCTCTCAAAGCTTCTAATGATTACATAGCAACAATATTTGATTGTTACAAGCAATTAGTTAGATTCTTCAGAAGTAGAGGGGCTATGAAGAAGGTGTATGAAACTACCAGAGAGTTCGAAGACGCTGTAAATACAATGTTAGGTGGAATAACTCCGCCTGAAGATTTAGACACATTGTTCTCGATATTTGAAGAGGCAAGATATTCAGATCATGAAATAGGTGCAGATCAAAGAGACCGAGCAATAGAAGCTCTACAGTCAATAATCAATCATTTGAGTAATTCACTTGGAGAGAGTATGTTGAACCGAACCTCATCTACTGAATCAGGACTTTATGGTTCAGTAGTAAAGGCAGGTTCATTCGTTGATTCCGAAGGTCAGACAAGGATTGCAGGTATTGATGATGATGATGAAAGAGATGGGTTTTCATTATAATCTTTAAATCTGAAGTCTGTAATTAACTGTATTTTGTTAAACAATCACCTTAGCCGCAGTGCAACGAATTACCCACTTGACGAGTAGTAGCATTCATAACAGGTCGTCAGGTGGCCGCGATACCTAAGAAACGTCGAGGGAGTTATATGAGTAAGAACAACAGAAAGGCCAACGCGGCTTTAATCAC
>PCAW01000029.1:0-22499 GCA_002730775.1 Methanobacteriota archaeon
GCAGGGGTACCCGAGTGGTCAAAGGGGCCGGACTTAAGCTCCGGTGGCAAGGCCTTCGTGGGTTCGAATCCCACCCCCTGCACCATAAACTAAAATTTATGTGTAAATCACTTGATTTTCGTCATTGAACAACCTAATCTTCCATCTCCATCTAAGATATCTAACTTAGTTATAACCACTGATGCTGCTTTCACACTGTTTGGAGCAGATATCTCTTCCAGTAATCGATTTGCTAATGTCTCAAGAAGAGAAAAACGACCAAATGATAAAACGTCGTTCAAAGAATCTATGAGATACTCATAGTTCAATACTTCATTCAGATCATCATTATTTGGATTTAAAATGTCTGAAAGCATTACGTATATGTCAAACCTTACTTTTTGAGGGTTACCAATCTCGAAATCATGGACTCCAATGTCTACATCTCTAACTACATCTTCTAAAAATAGTGTTGTTACTCCACTGTAAGAAGACAATAAATTAGTAATTGCATCTTTATGGGAGGTCATAGAATCACTCAGTTTCAAACACTACATCCCTTGTTCTTGAAAGAAACCTTTCACCAGAATCGACATATATGACCTGTCCAGTTACGGCCTTTGCAACCATCAAATAACATACAGCATCAGCAATATCTCCGGGAGTTGGCCCGTAACCCAGGGGAGAGCTGGATTGCGCGAGCTTGAAACCTTCGCTAGTTTGTGAATCGCTGGCTAATGTGTGACCCGGTGAAACAGCATTCACTCTAACTTTAGGCGCTAAACCTCTTGCTAAGGTATCAGTTAGCCCTAGCATGGTATATTTCGATGCAGTATAAGATAAATGATCAGGATTAGGATTATACAATTTTTGATCTAAAATATTGACTACACTGCCTCTTCTGTTTCCATCTAATGAATCATTCATCTGTTTAATCATCATCAAAGGGACTTTTGCGTTAATTTGCATATGCTTATCCCATGAATCAGAAGTTATTGTAGAAATATCGTCATGAATAAAAACTGACGCGTTATTTACTATCGCATCAAGATAACCGAATTCCTTTACGGCATGAGATATTAACTCTCTAGCACTTGATAGATCTGACAAATCTGCTTGGAGAACAGTAGCAGAGCCACCATTTGAAATTATCATCCTTGCTGTTTCATCTGCATCTTCAGATGAACTTCTGTGATGAATAATGACTTTGAAACCTAAATCTGAAAGGCGAATACAAATCTCTCGACCAATTCGCTTGGACCCCCCCGTTACTAACACAACGCCTTGATCCATGGTGTTGCGAGAGTGAGGTAAGATATGACTTCTTGTATAGGATTAAGTTAACAATTTACTAACAGAATAGTTTTCGTCATGACCCTGCTCGTAAGTATCAATGTCAACGCGACTTCCAACGATTAATGATGAAAATCATTCGATTAAAGAAGTTTTAAGACATAATGGTAAAAGTTCTCTAGAAAGAAGGAAAGAAAAAAGAAAACGTCTACCAGAATGGTTCAGAACTAGTCTACCGACTGGAGTTTCACAAAGAAAATTTAACATTACAAAGGCGAATGTACATGAACATGGACTACACACAGTTTGTGAAGAAGCAAGATGTCCAAATGTACATGACTGCTGGGCTAGAGGGACAGCAACTTTCATGATTGCTGGAGAAGTTTGTACTAGAGGATGTAGATTTTGTGCGGTCGGAACAATAAAGAAGCCTCCTGAACTAAATCCTTTGGAACCAAAAGAGTTAGCGGAAGCAATAGAAAAAATGAATATTACGCATGCAGTTATCACTGTAGTGAATAGAGATGATTTACCCGATGGAGGAGCAGAACATTACAGAAGTTGTTTGTTAGAAGTTAACAAAAGAACACCAGGTGTGGGATTAGAATTGTTGTGTTCAGATCTAGAAGGAAACTTGGATGCCCTTACAAGTCTACTTGATGATTTACCAATTAAGGTATTTGCACACAACGTAGAATGCGTACCTCGACTGGATAGTATTGTCAGAGACCCAAGAGCTTCATTCGAACAGTCTCTAAAAATATTATCTCATGCTAAAAAGGTGAGACCAGATTTGAAAATCAAGTCAAGTATTATGGTTGGTTTGGGAGAAAATGATGATGAAATTGTGGAGGCAATGAAATTACTTAGAGAAGTAGGTGTTGAGATGATTACATTGGGCCAATATCTTCAACCAAGTGACAGACACCTTCCAATCGACAGATTCCCAGAGCCAAGACAATTCGCAGACTGGGATAAAACCGCTAGAGAGCTAGGGTTCAAAGCGGTAGCAAGTGGACCTTTGGTCAGATCTTCATACAGAGCCGGGCTATTGTACGAAGAGGCTGAAGGGGCGGAACCAGTAGTTACTAGAGAATCTACAGGCTCTGCGGTCAGTTACCTAAATTCAATGAGGGAATTGTGATTGGCGAAAGCCAACAAATATGAGTAAGAAGATGGTGTTAGATACATGGTGAAGAAGAAGACGGAGTCAATCCATGTCCCTGACGCGCCTCATCGCCCAGGAGATAAAACAAAATTTGAACAATGGAGTTGGAAACCTGAAGATTTGAATAGATTGGATGTTGAATGTTCAGTTGATGATGCAATAAATCACGCTACAGGTTTAGTTAGAGTTCTAGATGATGACCATGAAGCAAAGGGTGAATGGAATCCTAACCTTACTTCAGAAGAATTAATTTTAGGCTTAGAACATATGTTAAGGATGAGAATTTTTGATGAAAGAATGATGAAAATGCAGCGTACAGGTAAATTATCATTCTACATGAGATCATTTGGAGAAGAAGCAATTGCGATTGCTCAAACCATGGCTCTAAAGAATCAAGATTGGTTATTCCCTACATACAGGCAACCAGGAGCACAGTTTGTCAGGGGAAGAGACATGGTTAGCATGATATGTCACTGTATTGGAAATGAAGAAGACAATGTCAAGGGAAGACAAATGCCAGTACATTACACGTATCGTGAGGGGAGATATATTTCAGTCTCAAGCCCTGTAGGTACACAATTCAGTCAAGCAGTTGGTGTAGCATTGGCATCTAAATACAAGGAGCTTGATGAAGTCACCATTACCTGGATAGGAGACGGAGCTAGTGCCGAGGGAGATTACCATTATGCACTTAATTTCGCTAGTATATTCAAAGCACCTGTGATACTCAATGTAGTAAATAATCAATGGGCGATTTCAACCCATTCTAATTTTGCTAGTAACAATCAAAACTTTGCAATTAGAGGAATACCATATGGAATCCCTAGTATCAGAGTTGACGGGAATGATTTTCTCGCTTTGTATTCTGTAACTAAATGGGCTAGAGAAAGAGCCGCAAAGAACCTGGGGCCTACACATATTGAGGTACTAACTTACAGAGCAGGTGCGCATAGTAGTAGTGATGATCCATCTAGGTATAGGCCGAAAGATTCGAATGATTTTTGGCCCGGTGGAGACCCTATCGAGAGATTGAAGTTGCATTTAGTCCAGACAAACAATTGGTCAGAGAAGATGCATAAAGAACTAGAAGAAAGAATAGATTCAGAAGTTATGGATGCATACAAGGAGGCTGTGAAATTTGGAGATCTGGCAAACGGCCCATATCCATCCTCCGATGCGATTTTTACAGAAGTTTATGAGACTCCTCCTTGGCATTTACTAGAGCAATGGGATGAAATGAAAAGATGGAGGGATGAATAATGCCTAATATGAATATGGTTCAATCTGTAAACAGTGCCCTTGACAATATGCTATCAAGAGATTCAGACATAGTAATCTTTGGAGAAGATGTTGGATATTTTGGAGGAGTATTTAGGACCTCTGATGGTCTACAAGAAAAACATGGCAAGCATCGTGTTTTTGACTCGCCTCTTTCAGAAGGAGGAATTGCTGCAACTGCTTTTGGGATGGGCATAAATGGTCTCAGACCAGTCGTGGAAATACAGTTCGCAGATTACATCTTTCCGGCATATGACCAAATTGTGAATGAGATGGCAAAGGTTAGGCATCGTTCAGGAGGAGAATTCTGGTGCCCTGTCACAATTAGAACGCCTGCAGGAGGAGGCATTAGAGGAGGTCATCATCACTCGCAATCTCCTGAATCTCAATTTACGCATACTCCCGGGTTGAAAGTGGTATATTGTTCCACGCCATTCAATTCTAAGGGTCTTCTAATTAGTGCTATTGAGGATAATGACCCTGTGATTTTCTTTGAGCCAAAAAGATGTTACAGGGGCCCATTTTATGGAGACCCTCATAATGTTCCAACATGGAAACAACATCCAGAAGCCGAGGTTCCTGAATCATATTACAAAATACCATTAGGAGAGGCAAGATTGGCGATGGAAGGTAACAAATGTACTGTAATTGCCTGGGGCACAATGGTGCATGTGGCAGAACAAGCAATAAGAAACTCAGGAATTAGTTGCGATTTATTAGATTTACAAACATTAGTACCTTGGGATAGAGATGCTGTAATTAAATCAATTGAAAAGACAGGGAGATGTGTTGTTGTCCATGAAGCACCGAAGACTAGTGGATTCGGGGCCGAAATGGTTGCTTCAATACAAGAAAGATGTTTTTATCATTTAGAAAGTCCAATAGAAAGAGTCACAGGATGGGATACGCCATTCCCACACACGACAGAATGGGATTATATGCCAAGTCCCTCTAGAATTGCTGAAGCAATACTAAAAACTCAGGAGGAATGAATATGGGAGATTATGTTTTCAAGTTACCAGATATAGGAGAAGGAGTAGTAGAAGGAGAAATAGTGTCATGGCACGTCAAGGTTGGAGATACAATAGTTGAAGATGATCCAATCGTCGATGTGATGACGGATAAGGCAACTGTCACCATACCTTCTCCAACAAGTGGAATAGTAAAGGAATTAAGTGGAGAAGTTGGCGATATGATCGCGGTAGGTACTGCTTTGATAACTTTCTCAGGAAGTGGAGAGGAGATCTCTTCTACAGAAGAAAATACAGAAACTATACCAGTTCCCGAACCAGTAATTGAAGAAGTAGTTGAACTTGAGGAAAAGGTAGTTGAGTTTGTAGAAAAAAAATCAACTCCTGAAAAAGTTCTCATTCAAGAACCAATAAAAACAACAAAAATAAGACAAAATACTAGGGTATTGGCTAGTCCAGCTGTAAGGAGAAGAGCTAGGGAGGCCGAACTAGACCTAACTTTCGTATCCGGCTCTGGACCCGCTGGAAGGATTAGACATGCAGACTTAGACGCATACATCGCAGCGGGAGGAGCAGTTACAGGTGCACCTCCAAAATCATATTCTACAAAAAGAACGGAAACGAACGAAATAAAGGTCGTAGGTTTAAGAAGAAAAATCGCTGAACAAATGGTCAAATCAAAATTTTCTATACCTCACTTCTCATATTTTGAAGAAATTGATGTCACTGAATTAGAAAAACTCAGGAAATTTTTAAACTCCACCAAAGATGAAGGGCAACCAAAATTAACTTATCTGCCATTCATAATGATGGCTTTGGCTAAAATAATGCCGAAACATCAAGAATGTAATGCACATTATGATGAAGAGAATAATATTGTCACTCAACACTCTGCAATCCATCTCGGAATTGCCACACAAACAGATAGAGGATTATTTGTTCCTGTCGTGAAACATGTTGAAGCAATGGACATATGGCAATCAGCAGCCGAAATGCAACGAGTTTCTGGCTCAGCTAGAAATGGCACTGCTAGCCTAGATGACTTGACAGGTTCCACATTTACAATTACAAGTCTCGGCAGAGATGGAGGGTTAGGAGCAACCCCAATCATTAATCATCCAGAAGTTAGTATCCTAGGAGTCCATAAAGCAAGAGAAATGCCTGTAGTTCAAGATGGAAAAGTTGTTGTTAGGAGGATTATGAATGTCTCAAGTTCTTTCGACCATCGAATTGTAGATGGTGCTAATGGAGCTGCCCTGATTCAGTCATTGAAGAAAATGTTAGAACACCCAGCTCTAATTTTTATGTAGGTGGAAAAAATGAGTAAAAATCGTAAATGTCAAGTTTTAGTCATCGGAGCGGGCCCTGGAGGATATGTTGCTGCAATAAGATCCGCTCAATTAGGCCTCGATACCATAATCGTTGAGGGTGAAAGAGCAGGAGGAGTTTGTCTAAATGTTGGATGTATTCCAAGTAAAGCTATTATTCATGCGGCAGAAAGATATGAAGCATTAGGTAAACATTCCAAGGAAGAAGGGCACATGGGAATTACAGTTTTAGGAAATACCGAAATTGAAATGAAAGGCATTGTGGAATGGAAAGATGGAATTGTTCAAAGATTGACCAAAGGTGTAGAAACATTGGTTAAAAATGCAGGTGCTGAATTAATACATGGTTGGGCCACATTTTCTTCATCGAAGAATTGTACTGTTAAGACCGAAAATGGAGATATAACCATTGAAGCAGAAAATGTAATTATTGCAACCGGTTCATCTCATATTGATTTACCTTTTATGCCGTGTGATGAAGAATTCGTTCTTTCTTCAACCGGTGCATTGAGTTTAGAAAAACTACCGAAAAAGGTCGCTATTGTAGGAGGAGGATATATAGGACTAGAATTAGGTTGTGCGTTAAGGAAATTAGGTACAGAAGTCACTGTAGTTGAAGGAATGGATAGTATCTTAGGAATAATGGATAAAGAAATCAGAAGGCCACTTGAAATATGGTTGAAGAAGAACAAAGTTACAGTTCATACTAATGCTCTTGCTAAAGGTGCTAAAATCAAAGGGAAAGGAGCATCAAGAAAGGTGGAACTTACATTTGAAAAAGATTCTGAAGAACAAAAAATTACTGTTGATAAGATTTTAGTTACTGTTGGAAGAAGTCCAAACTCAAAGGGATGGGGGGTTGAAAATATGGGAATAAGGATGGATACATCTGGTAGATTTATTAGAATTGATCGGCAATGTAGGACCTCAGCACCAGGAGTTTACGCAATAGGCGATGTTGCTGGAGAGCCAATGCTGGCACACAAGGCAAGCGCCCAAGGCGAAATGGTGGCAGAGATTATTTCCGGCGAAAAGAGAGAATTTGACAAAGTTGCAATTCCTGCTATTGTTTTCACTGAACCAGAAATTGTCTCAGTAGGACTGACTCCTAACGAAGCGGAAGAAAAAGGCGAAGAGGTCATTATTGGGAAATTCCCTCTAGCAGCCAATGGAAGAGCTTTGACGATAGAAGCAGAAAAAACTGGAGGATTCATAAGAGTAACTGCAAGAAAAGAAGATCATGTAATTCTTGGTATCCAAGCTGTTGGAAGTCACGTAGCCGAATTACATGGTGAATTCATTTTAGCTCTTGAGATGGGAGCACAGTTAGAGGATATCTCAGATACAGTTCACGCACACCCAACAATGACGGAGGCTTTTCATGAAAGTGTATTGAAAACATTGGGTCACGCAATACATACTTCCTGAGGTGATTTGTTGAAAAATATCCAAGTCCTAAGGGCTGGAATTGTTGAACATTCTAAAGTTTCAGAAATTATGCGCGTTATGCAACAAAAAAGAATCAATGATGAAATTATTGACTCTATTATTCTAGTAGAACATCCAGAAATAGTTACCATTGGCCCGAAGGCCAGTAGGGAAGGAGTAGTAGTTAGTGATGATTATGAACAGACAATTGTAGATAGAGGTGGAGGAATCACATGGCATGGACCCGGGCAACTCGTGGCTTATCCTATTGTGAAATGGGATAGTGATGAACAAAGTGTCAGGAAAATTATTAACAAAATAGAGGATTTGGTTATTAAAACCCTGAAAGACCTTGGTATTGAAGGATACAGAGATTCTGCAATGATGGGAGTATGGGTTGATGGAAAAAAGGTATGTTCTATAGGACTTGCATTTCTTCATTGGGTTAGTAGGCATGGCTTAGCGCTGAACTATGCCACCCCTGGAAATAGGATTGAAAATCTCGCTTGCTGTGGATTGGATGTAGGCACTACAACATCATTAGAAAAACTGGGATATAAGAAAAATAATAATCAGAAAATCACAAGAGAGTTACTTGAAAATACTCTAATCTCAAATATCAAAAATATACTTAATAGAGTACCATTTGAAGAAGAAAATTGTAATCTTGAGGAATTTCTATGAATAGACCGCAAAAAAATCCTATGTCTGAATTTTGGGGACTAGATGAGTCAACCATTTTCTTAAATCATGGTTCATACGGTGCTACACCTACAATAGTTCTAGAAGAACAAAAACGATGGCAACAACTTGTAGAGAAGGATCCGGTGAAATTCTATGAAGAAATCGCTCCTAAAGCATTATTAGAAACTAGAAAAGCAATTGCTAAATTTGTCAAATGTGATTATGATGATTTGGCATTGATTGAAAACGCAACATCAGGAGTTAATACAGTATTGAGATCGCTAGATTTCAACGTTGATGATGAGATATTAGTCCCTAATCATGCTTATCAAGCTTGCAGAAATACGATAGATTTTGTTGCTAGAAAGAATAATGCTAAAGTTGTGACTTGCCAAATACCTTTCCCGATTAACAATGAAGAAATCATAATTGAAGAGATTATGCGATGTGTTACAGAAAGAACGAAATTAGCATTAATTGATACAGTAACTAGCCCTACTGGGATAAAAATGCCTTTTGAAAAATTAGTTAAATTACTAGAAAAAAAAGGAATTAAAGTACTTCTTGATGCAGCTCATGGAATTGGAATGATTCCTCTAGATTTAGAACAAATTGGTGCATCGTTTACAACTAGTAATTGCCATAAATGGCTATGTGCACCTAAAGGTTCAGCGTTTTTGCATGTAAGAAAGGATATGCAAGAATTTATTCACCCTCTAACAATTAGTCATGGAATGACTGCTCCTTTAGAAGGAACTTCGAGATTTCGTCACGAATTCGATTGGACAGGAACTAGAGATATATCCGCATGGTGTGTAATCCCATATGTTATCAGTGAAGTTAGTAAGATAGTGGGAATGAGTTGGGGAGAAATAATGAAACATAATAATAACTTGGTAACTGAAGCAAGAAAATATCTTTGTCAAGAATTGGATATTTCCCCCCCTTGCCCTGACAAAATGCTATCAAGCATAGCCACAATAAAATTAAATTTTGATGATTACACTAATCTTTCTATTCATGAACCGGATGCAATACATATAGAACTTCTAGAGGAATACAATATACAAGTTCCAGTGTGGTATTGGCCTAACCCAGAAGGAAGATATATGCGTATTTCCGCTCAAATTTACAATAACTTAGATGAGTATGAATATTTGGCATTTGCATTGAAGAATGTCTGTAAAAATTAAGCAATAGTTCAAGATGTCTAGTTCCCACGGCGTTTCATGCCATCCGCTGTTGTAGCCTTAACAGGTGCTTCTGGTGCACAGTATGCTGTACGACTTGTAGAAGCACTTTCTGAAGCTTTTTGGGAGGTAGATTTGATAGTAACAAAAACAGGTGCAATCAACTTGCATCTAGAATGTGACATGACTGCAAAAGATTTATCGAAAATCAGAGGAGTAACATTGCATGAAAATCATAATTTAGCTGCAAAACCTGCTTCTGGGTCTGCAAAATATGACGCATATATCATCTGCCCGACTAGTGGCACGACTATAGGGAAAATTGCAGCAGGAATCTCAGATAATCTAGCGACTAGGAGTGCTCTTGTTGCCCTCAAAGAAAGAAGAAAGTTGATTCTAGTCCCAAGAGAAACTCCTTTTGCAACCGCTCATCTAGAAGCAATGACAAAAATGTCAACCTGGGGAGTCATTATACTTCCTGCAAGTCCTGGGTTCTACCATAAACCAAATACCATAGATGAATTGATAGATTTCGTAGTTGCAAGGATACTAGACCAACTTGACATCGATCATAAATTAAGTAAGAGATGGTCAGGTGAAGAAGTAAAATAAACCAGCCTATCTTTTACAAAAATCAATAATTTCTTGATAATTAGGTTCTATACCAGGATTATCAGCAATCCAGCAATAACCAATTTTTCCATCCTCATTAATCACAAAAACTGACCTCTGAGCAGCAATGTATCCTGGCATAACAAAATCAATTCCAACACCATAAGAATTTGTAGCATTTCTATTCACATCGGAAAGTAATGGGAATCCTATTGAGTTGATTTTTGAAAATTCATTATTGGAGAATATTGAATCAACACTTATTCCGAATACTTCTGCCTCAATATTTTCAAAATCCCTCATAAAGTTTGTAAAAGTACACATTTCAGTTGTACATACACCAGTAAAAGCAGCAGGATAGAATGCTAAAACCACTTTGTTTCCGATTGAGTCACTCAGAGTAACCATGTTTCTGTCATTCGCCATCAAAGTAAAGTCTGGTGCTGTGTCGCCTACTGATACCATACACTTGCGGGTGGACATGGCCATTCAAAGATAACCATCATCTGGAGTTGATAAAATGAACGAAATTATATCAATTAACGACTGGGAAAACATTAATAGAAAATCTGATTATTTACTTCTATTAACAAAAGAATCATGTGATGATTGTAAGGAAGTTGAGAAATATCTAGAGAAAAATAATAATAAAGTTAAAAATTATATTGTTAATAAAATTAATTTGGACAATCCTCATTCTGAAGAACTAATTAATGAACTAGAGTGGATAAATGTTGAAGTTGACTTTGTACCATTTTGGAGTTTAATACTTGATTCGAAAAGAATTAAATCTGTCAGAGGAAATGTGAAAATAGTGAAAGAAATTATTTAATTACATATTTTCTGGTGTTTCAATCCCCAAAAGTCCTAGTCCTGTCTTCAATGTCCTCGCGGTTAAATTACACAGAGCTAATCTACTATTCATTTTGGCCTCATCGTTAGAAACTAAAACAGGACAATTCTCATAAAATGAGGCGAAGTCTTGCGCTAAATGATGTAAGTAAACTGCTAAACGATGAGGGCTATAACTATTTATTGTCTCATCGATTGATTCAGAAAATCCAATTATAGATTTAGAAAGAGACTTTTCGAAATCATTTACTACTAAGATTTCAGAATTAAATGTAGATTCACGAGAGATAGATGATTTACGGAAAATACTACATATCCTTGCATGTGCATACTGTAGATAAGGAGCCGTATTCCCATCGAATGATAACATTTTATCCCAATCAAATACATAATTCTTATTTCTATCAATAGATAAGTCTGCGTACTTTATTGCCCCTATTCCAATCATTTTAGAGACTTTCTTACGATCTGAATCGGACATAGAAGAATTTTTCTCGAGAATTAATTTTTCTGCCCTATTAACTGATTCTTCCAATAATTCTTCCAGAGTGATTGCTTTACCTTCACGGCTGGCTAATTTCTTACCATCTGAGCCCATGACTAAACCAAATGAGACATGCACCGGTTTAATTTTCTCATCCATAAATTTTGCATCTTTAGCTACTTGAAAAATCATAGAAAAATGTTGTGATTGCTCAGCGCCAACAACATACAGCATCTCATTACATTCAATCGATTCAACACGATTTATTATACAAGCAAGATCAGTAGTGGCGTAGTTGTAACCGCCATCTCCTTTACGAATAATAAGAGGTAGAGGTTCATTTTCACGGTTATACCAGCCATCGGGAAATACAACTAAAGCACCCTCGCTTTCAACAATTAAATNCTGAGATTCGAGACGTTTTACNACTTCNGGAAGTAGATCTTCATAGATTGATTCTCCAGCCAAATTATCATCATTTAGAAGGACACCTAGCATTTGGTAGACTGAATTAAAATTAACAAGAGAGAAATCTACTAATTTTTTCCATAAATCAATCGTTTCAGCATCTCTAGACTGAAGTTTAACAACTCTTTGCCTTGAACGTAGAGCGAAATCATCAATATTTTCAAATTTATATCTAGCTTCTTTATAGAATGTTGAAAGATCTATTTCGCCAACATTATTATTATCACATTCAATGAAGTGTTCAATCAACATACCAAAAGGAGTACCCCAATCTCCGATATGATTCTCACCAACTACATTATGTCCCTTAAATGAAAGAATTCTTGACAACGCATCGCCAATTACTGTAGAACGCAGATGACCTACATGCATCCTTTTGGCGATATTTGGTGAAGAATAATCTATAACGATGGTTTTTCNATTTTCTAANTCTACACCCAACCTAGGATCTGAATTCATNGAAGAAATCTTCTTAGAAATCCAAGAATTTTGGGCCTTGAAATTNAGAAAACCATTTACAATATTGATTTCTGCAATTTCAGATAGTTCAGAATCGAGATTATTTGCAATCGCGATTGCTATATCGTTGGGAGATTTNCTCAAAATTTTNGACAATGTATGGCAAGGTAGAGTTATATCGCCGTGTGTTNTATCTGTAGAACTTCCNAGTGAATTCAACCATTGATTCTCATTTAATCCTAATTTCACCATAGCAGTTGATAACTTTGGAACTATTTCATTATGAAGTTCCCTCATTAAATCACCTAGGACCACGCATATCTTAACATTGCTGCAATACCTCCAAACGAAGTACTCAAAGTAGAACCTTCTTCAGTATCTAATGAAACTAAAANAACTTTAGCAGATGTGTGAGACGCAAGTTCTGTTAATTCATCTATCAGATCCATTGTTTTTTCAGGGTCTTCAACTATTCTATCTGACCCACATTCGGGGCATTGNGGTATATCTGTCAAACTATTCTGTGTTTGACTCCATTCATTAGAACATGATTTACAAATCCATCCAACTCTACGTTTTCTCAAACCCTCGGAGAGTAATAAGGTCGCTACTGCTCCCTGATCAAGAGCGGCTCTAACCATCATCTCTCCATACGTNGCCTTAGGATGTGTTTGCATTACTTCTCTAAGGAAATCATCCACTAAACGTCTTTCAACATCCAACTCAATTTGGTCCATCAATCCTCCTGCTCTTTGAATTAGCTCTCTTAGGCCTGAATCATTTGAGTATCCTACATCAAAATGTGGTTCTCTAATTAATTTCTTGATTTCGTGATGGAAATAATTATTTTTTACTACAAAATCTTTAGTAGCACCTGGACCCCCAATAATTATTCCTTTCAAATCATCAATCATTGGCAGCCAGTAAGCACAAGCTCTTTCAGCTGACTTTTTGAAAAAATTATGAGCGGCTTCCTCGATTAATCTTTCGAATCTTTGAGCGGATTGCCCGCCTCTTCCGTGCTTAGATGGAACTTGTGAGGTAATGTGCTCTTGACAATGATGTCTCTTACCAGATGCTAAACCATAAGCCGATTCTGATCTATCAATTACAAATAGTCCATAAGCTGTTTTATCAATTAACATATCTTCAAGTTGGGACGTTTCGAAAGAAGAATCACAACGATATCTGAATGATGGNAAAGGCTCGGGCGGGTCATCAACTACTACTGAAATCAGTCTACTTTTATTATTTCCAGTAATTACATGACCCACAAACAAAGCAATTCCTCTTTCCCCTGGTGTCTTGTATCTTCCTAGCGTGGAAACTGCTGATTCTATGGCATCAGTCACATGTTTTCTAGTAGATTTTGACTTAATATTTGCTGCTTGTCCACCTTCTTGAATTAAGTGGTGGCGAACATCAGATAACATCTTCTCTGGAGGTATAATTACTGAAACTAACTCAGTACCCATACCTCTCATCTTCGAAACTTCTTCGAGAGTCTTTCGTGCGCGAAGTTTGCGTTTTTGCATCTCTAAGTCCTCTGACANAGCCCACCCTCGTGNATGGGCAAAGTGGCGGGCATTTCAACCCTTCATCCTTAACCTAGCCTAGGCATTGATAGAGAAGTAGTGTCTCCGTATACATGATGACCATCATTGTGGCAGCAATTGGCGGTAGTTTATTGCGTCCAGAAGTAGAACAAAAACATGTATGGTTAAGCCAATTAATTTCGATAATCAGAGATCGGGTCTCTGCAGGTGACAGATTGGGATTAGTTATTGGAGGAGGTGCTCCGGCAAGAGAAGGGATATCATTAGCTAAACCATTGATTAATGATGACTACCACTTAGACAAGATAGGTATTGCAGCAACTAGACTNAATGCCACAATAATTAGAGAGGCTTTCACAGAAGCAGGAATTTCTGTTTCAGGGATTATNCCATCAAGTGTTAATGAAGCAGTTCAATTGCTCGAAGAAAGACCGGTTGTAGTAATGGGGGGAACTGAACCAGGACATACAACTGATNCAGTGGCTACGAGATTAGCAATAGCTGTTAAAGCGAATAAATGCATTATTGCAACCAATGTTGAAAANGTTTTCAATGAAGACCCAAGGTATAATCCTAATGCCAAATCATTTGANAACCTNACTCATGAAGAGTTGCAAGAAATTGTGGGTCCTGCAGAGCATAAAGAAGCNGGGAAGTCAAGTGTAGTTGACCCCATTGCTGTTTTAGAGGCAACTATGGCTAATTTNGAACTAAATATAATCGATGGGAGNGAAATCGAACGATTCAATAACGCAATTTTAGGCTTGGATTTTGAGGGNACAAAAATTTCTTNGGAGGAAGAAAAATGAGTAGGGCAGAAAAGATTGCTAAGATGGCTACAACNACTGCTGGTCAANCAAAGCAAGATTCAGTTGTTTCAAGGAAAAGGAAAAANGCGAGNAAGAATGTATTATTCGAAGCNCACAAACATTGNGTAGAATGTTCAATNCCAATNCCNCTTNGTAATGNATCATTAATTTGNGATGATGATGATTGTCGNGCTAATCAAGAAAGGAAAGAAAAATCNAGAAAAAGACTATCCATTTTACTTTATNNAGGNGTAGGTNTTTTTATTATANCAATAGTTTTACNACTCATAGGAGCGTTAACTTNAATTGNGAGATTTANGTAGTGATTATTATGATGGTTAGAGTGCTCTCAGTACTTCCAGGATTTGTTGGATTATTATGTGTAATTCTNCTANTAGGAAGNCTNAGAGGAATTGACCTCCCCCNNGAAGGNAGTGTTATTGATATGGTNCCTTGTGANTTTGANGANCCTGATTTATGCCTNNTAGCAATGACACCTGANATTTCTCCTCCAACGATTTTTNGNATNTTAGATATTGATTTACAAATATCTTGGCAAGAAGCAGATAATGCTTGGTTTGCAGTTGTAAAAAGTGATGCAGCTGAAATTTGCCCTCCAGATGAGGAAAGTTGGCTAACAGAATGTACTGCCGAAGATATAGAGAATTATATCATTGTAGGAGGTCCAGAAGAACTAGATGGTAAAATGACCTGGAACATAAAGACGGATGACTATCGAATTGTTACAGGTGGGAGAGAAGGAGCAGATATTGGAGATCAACAGGTTCTAACTACAAGTACTCAAATTAGTTTCAACTGGTTTGTTGAATTGATTCTGGCATTAGTATCATTAACACTATTCTTAGGAGCAGGAGAAATGGCTTTTCCAATAAAGAAATTATTCTTGAAGTTTAGAGAGAGTTAGTGAATTAAGTATCGAGTAATTGAATAACATTGGTGAGTTCGGACAAACATGAGTGAGAAATGCAGNAACTGTGGAACTTCCATAGATATTAGTGGATTNCAGAAGTCTTACGGAGGATATGATTTGTATTGTAAGACCTGTGGACATAGTTGGCATGTAAANTAATTATCNATTTCTCTTCNTTTTTCAATCTCATATTTAGTACCTAANGGCTCTAGAGANTTTTCTTCNATATGCCAATTTTCNGGNANTATTAANGGATTATTNATTTTATCAGCACCAATCGTATCNATCAGAANGTCCCNTAGTTCTTCTATTCCTTGACCAGTTANNGTAGANATAAGATTTTCAGCACCTTCTGGTATTTCTTTAAGAATATCTGATTTNGAGTGGACTACTAAAATCGGTCTTTCAGTAACTAGNGACTTTATCTCNTCAAGAAGATTCTGTTGCTCATTCAAAGNGGAACCACCNGANTCGCTGGCNTCTATTANTACNACTAGAATATCTCCAATATTTTCTAATGCAGCAATGGCTTGCATTTCAATAAGGTTTCTTTCATCCATAGGCCTNTCTAACAATCCNGGTGTATCNACCATTTGGTAGGAACGTCGTCTNTGCAAAAAATGTCCAAGATGCAATTGTTTAGTAGTAAACGGATACGCAGCCACTTCAGGTTCTCCNGAAGATAAAGCACCGATTANAGCGGATTTNCCAACATTCGGNGAACCAGCAACAACAATTACAGGCTCATCCGGATCTACAGATGGCAACTTTCTCAGTATGTCTCTTGCTTCACCAAGCCATAGTATTTGAGGTGAAATTTGATGTACGATCGAAGATATTCTACCATATGCATGTCGTCTGGCTTCATGGAAACTTTCTATGTCTCGTAAACGAAGAATTTTTGATTCAGACTCTCCGGAAATTTTCCTGACTCGTTCTGCTGCCCATTGAATTGCTCCGAGACTTCTACGATAATCGTCATTTCCAACAGCAGCATCGATTAAAGCTCTATCAAATTCTGATAGGGCATTAAGGCTGGGCCATTTATCAACCCAGTTTCTCAAAGTTGAATCTATAGTATCTGAAGCAGATTGTATCATTCTAACCATTTGCTTCCTTACTCGATGATATTTATCAGGATCTTCTACTAAATCAGATTGTTTGGAAGCCTTTCGAAACGCTTTATCTAAGATTTCTTGCGGATATAGTACCGTAGGAATACTTCTCCATTGTGGTATTGCCATGGTCTCTCCCTGACCTTGCGCCTATACCATCCCACTTCAATTAAGCAGTCATTTAGGTTTTAAATATTATAATCTTAGAACCCGTTGATTTTTCTATTACATAGTTAACCGAGAGGTATGAGTGGTGAGGAGAGCGAGAGAGATTTCGGAGATTTACCAGAATGGGCTACGAAAATTCATCAAGAATATGGGGAACCAAAATTATCAGAACTTCGGGACATATTTCTAGGACCATTAATTGGAAGAAAATCAGGTTTAAGGAAAGATGATTTGATAGAAATTTTATTGGACTCCAGAGCACTTCCTAAGAATACAGAACCATACATCAGAGGCATGTTAGTTGGAACATCTAGAAATGTCATAGAAATCTGGGATGAAAATGGAGATTTTCGTTCGATTGCAAGAGATGTAATTGTTCAACTTAGATTGATAACTCATCTAAGAAAACCGTATATCGAAGACAAAGAGCTACTCACATTTGAGAAAGAGGAAATTAGACGTCGCTCTAATTTACATGAAGAGGCTGAAAGGCAAGTAGATGGCAGAGACGACAATCATGTGTGGGATTAAAATGGACGACTTAGAATTATCATCAAAAATTTGTATACCTTGTCAAGGAGGAGTCCCCTCTCTGAGTGTAAATGAAATGGAGAAACTAATTACTGAACTAAGCCCCGAATGGAAGATAATTGATAATCACCATTTACTAAGAGAATGGAAATTTGAGAACTTCCAACGTGCGTTAGATTTTACTAATATGGCTGGTTCAATTTGTGAAGAACAAAATCATCATGCTGATTTTGAATTAAGTTGGGGAAGAGTTCAAACAATAATTTTCACACATAAAATTGATGGTTTAGTAGAATCAGACTTCATACTTGCAGCGAAATTTGATAAAATTTGAGGGTTCGTATGAATGAAATCAAAAAGCACGTATTTGTATGTGTAAATGAAAGAAATGAAAGAAATCCTAAAGGTTGCTGTGCATCTAAAGATTCTTTGGAAATTATGACCCAAATAAAAAGAACGATTAAAGATAAGGGAATTAAAGATATTCGAGTGAATAAATCTGGATGCTTAGGCTGTTGTGAAAACGGGATATCTTGTGTAATTTATCCAGAAGGGACATGGTACACTATTCCAAATAATGAGAAATCAATATTAGAAATTTCTGAAAGTATAATCAATGGAGAAATATCAAAAAAATATTTAATGTATAGTGACAAGTAAGTGTGATTGAATGAAAAAGATTGTTTATACAAGAATTGGCGGGCCTGATTCAATAGAGATTATAACTGAAAAATTAGAAAAAACTGTAGAGAATCAGGTTAAAGTAAGAGTATATAGAGCAGGAATAAATTTTGCGGATTTAATGATGAGACAAGGACTATATGGAAGTAATCCTGATTTTCCATTCACGCCAGGATACGAAGTTTCAGGTATTATTACTGAAATTGGTGAAGATGTAGATCACCTGGGAATTGGAGATAGAGTAATCGCAATGACTGGATTTGGAGGCTATGCAGAAGAGGTCATAGTTAGTTCGAATAGAATAATACCGATCCCAGATAATATGAGTTTCGATCAAGCGGCGGCAATGCCAGTAACATATGGGACCGCTTACCATATGCTAGTACATTTAGGAGGGATAAAAAGAGGAGACGCGATATTGATTCATCATGCAGCAGGAGGTGTTGGGACCGCAGCAGCACAAATTTGCAAATCCTTCGGTGCAGAATTAATCATTGGAACCGCTTCGAAAACAAAAAAGGAATTTGTAGAATCAATGGGAATGTATTTTGTTGATCGTGATAACGAAGATTTTGTTAAAGTATGTAAAAAACTTACAGATGGTAAAGGGGTACATCAGGCTATAGATCCAGTTGCAGGTAAGCATTTTATGAGATCTTATAATTCCTTGAGAAATGGCGGGAAACTACATTGTTTCGGTGCATCTTCGGCAGTTCCTAAAGAAAAAAGATCAATTATTGCAGCTTTAAGAATGTGGATAAACACTCCAAAATTTAATCCAATGAAAATGATGAATTCAAATAAGGCAATTTTTGGAGTGCATATGGGAAGGATGGAAGATGAAGAAATTTTCAGAAAACATCTAAAGGATTTAACAGCTCTACTAGAGAAAGGAGAAATAAATCCAATTATTGACTCAGTATGGAGATTTGAAGAAGTTTCTGGAGCCCAAAAACATATGCATGAAAGAAAAAATAAAGGTAAAGTTCTACTAGATTTTTCTCCTAAATTGTGAATTAAGAATCAGCTAAAATTTTACCATTAAATGTCAATTCATGGTTTGGAATCATTTGATCACCCCATGATGCCATTACTTTCTCACCTACTTTCTCGTAAGCATCAGAATTAACTACTGAATCGAGAACTTCTTGACTGGGCCAATATGAAACTGCAATGATTCTTTCTGAATCTTCTGCAAGAGTTGTTCGGAGACAGCCTTTTGACATAGCCAAATCCAAAAAATTTCTCCAACCATTAATTTGTTCATCTGTTAAATCTAAGTCCGCTTCCTTAGAAACGACCCATACTCTCATTATCATATAGAGACATACTTTCCTAGAGTTAAGGTGATTGCCCCTGCACATTCTCTAGAGTTTAACTGGCCTAGTTGCACCACAAGCTTGACATTTCAATAAAGTAGTTCTTTCTTCTTTAATGAAACGAGTATCTGGGGCCCTACATTGCCCACATAAAATATAGGATTTCACATATGAGACTATCTTCTCTTTAATTCTCTTTGGAGGGACCCTTCCCTTGAATAACACTCTTACCTGTTCTCTAGTTCCTGATGTCCCAAGTTCGTTTATTAGGAACTGGTATACATGATTTGCATCTCTGTCCATTGCATCGATTATTGCAGCGAAATTTCTTAGGATAGTTTGATTACCCTCAATTAATATCTCTGGCTCAGGCATTGTCCATCTAGATCTTTCACTAATATTTTTTGGAATACGTTCTCGTGCTCTTTCTAGCAATGATTCATACTCGAAGTCTTCCATTGACCTTCCGAGAAGACTATCCCTTTTCACCCCACCGACTGGGAAACTCCAGTGATAAGCGTAAAATGCCGCCTTACTTAGGGAATATCATGGATGAACTGATTAAGGTTAAAGTAGCTAGAACACATGAAGATGCATTACTGCCTACTAAAGGGAGTATTCATGCGGCAGGATGGGATCTGTATTCACTTGAAGATACTACTGTGAAACGTAGAAGTAGTACAATGGTTAGAACTGGATTACATGTTGCTATACCTGAAGGGTTCGAAGGACAAGTCAGAGCTCGTTCATCTCTCGGGAAAAAAGGCTTAATTCTCCCTCATAGTATAGGGACAATTGATGCAGATTACAGAGGAGAACTCTTTGTATTAATGACATGGATCGGAGAGGGCGATTCGTATTTGATACAGAAAAATGAAAGAATCGCACAATTATTAATAACGCCAATACCAAAATCTGAATTTATCGAAGTTAGTATAGATAATCTAGGTGAGACCGAAAGAGGAGATGGTGGTTTCGGTTCTACAGGAAGATTTTAGGCAATAAATACCAATAAAATAGATAGTTTTCATCCGATGGCTTGATACAGGACGGGATTTTAGGTCTATTTAATGCCACTTAGCGTAGACGAGCTTCGAGCCAAAGTAAAACAACACCGCAGTAACGGTTTAAACACACAGCAAATTGCTGATGAACTGTCATTATCTCAAACAACAATTCAATGGTTATCTACTGAAGAATATTCCAACAACACAACCTCTGATGATAGACCAACTGATGTTCAAGTAGGTTGGAGGTCTGTGGCAGTAAAAGCAAGTAGAATCGAAGCAATATCGTATATATTTGCAGATATCATAGAGGAAGAAATCGGAGATGAAATTGATACTATAGTTGGAATTAGTATCAATGGGATTCCCTTTGCTCAAGCAATTGCTGGACAATTAGATTTAGATTTAGCAGTTAGCCGCTCAATTAGTGAAGAAGAAGGAGCACATATCTCCGAAATATTCGCCTCTGTTTCTGGTAAACAGGTTGTTGTAGTTGATGATGTAGTTTCATCTGGTACAACATTGAAAAAGACAATTAAGAATCTTAGAAATGCTGGTGCTGAGGTAAAACTCTGCCTAGTACTGGCAAACAAATCAGAAGCCAATGCACTTGAGGGTGTACCTCTTAGAGGGCTGGTTAGAGTAGTTACTGTTTGAGGTAGGATTATGCATTGGGCAGATCATACCGCACAGCGGCTATCTGAAAAATATGGTTCGCAAGTTATAGCTTCAGGGATTACGCCTTCTGGAGAATTTCACATTGGCCACCTCAGAGAAATTTTGACTGCCGAGATGATTCATAGAGCATGTCTTGATGCTGGAGAAAAATCCGAATATATATTCATAGTCGATTCAATGGACCCTCTGAGAAGAGTGTATGATTTCCTCTCAGATGATTATGAAAAATACATAGGTTGCCCTTTAGCATATATCCCTTCTCCAAATCCCGATGGAACTCCAAATTATGAGGGAGATAGTTATGCAACGCACTTCTTAAATCCATTTCTGGATGCGTTAAAACAGATAGGAGTTAATCCAGTAGTGATTATGAATCATGAGACATATGACAAGGGATTATTCGCAGAAAAAATAGATATTGCAATAAATAGAAGAGAAGAAATACGTAATGTAATTGAAGAAATTTCAAGTAGAGAATTACCTAAAGAATGGTACCCATACAATCCTATTGGTAGTGATGGTAGTATGGATGGAATAGTAATAACAAGTTATGAAAAACCGTATGTTTATTGGATTGACCGCAATGGAGTTAGCGGAAAATCAGATATTAGGAAGGCAGAAGGGAAAATGCCTTGGAGAGTAGATTGGGCTGCGAAATGGGGAGTACATGGAATCACTTGTGAACCGGCTGGCAAAGATCATGGGGCAGCAGGGGGTAGTTTCGACACTGGAATACCGATTTGTAGAATACTTGGTAGTGAGCCACCAGGGAAAATGGTATATGAATGGATTCAGCTCAAAGGTTCAGGGCCAATGTCAAGTTCAAGTGGAAATACAATAGGACCTATAGAAGCCTTGAGTTTAGTCCCGCCTGAAATATTGAGATATGTAATTGCAAGAACTAAAATAAAAAAGCATATTGATTTTGATACAGGACCATCACTCTTTGAAACTGCAGATGAATATGAGAGAATTGTTTCAAACCCTCCCAAAGACGAAGAATTGAATAAAAAGAAAAAAGTAGCAAGAGATACTGTATTGGGTGCATTGAGATTGAGTCAGGTAAAAAGAGGAGGAGATGCTACTTTATCGACAGCAGGAGTCTCGTTTAGACACTTAGCAATGTTAGCACAAATAAAATCCAATGATAAAGATATATGGAACTCATTAGAAAGATTGCATCACACATTTGTTGAAACAAACATTAGGATTGGTAGCGCAAAACGTCATCATAGTTTTAATTGGTTAAGTGAAATAAAACAAGTAGAGCAAGATGGCAAACATAGAAGATTTGAGATTGTATTACCAGAGTGGTTATATACGTCTGTAGTGAATGAAAAAATGATACTAACATTAGACCCAAAGTATTTAGGTATGTTTAAGATATTTGCGTTACGCAATTTATTATCAAAACAAACAACTAGTATGGTTCAACATGGTTTATTTCTTGCATTTATTTTGTGGTTAGTTTATTCCATGTTTTCGGATGAAATTCAAAGTTTTTTTCAAA
>PCAW01000030.1:0-9230 GCA_002730775.1 Methanobacteriota archaeon
GTTATCTGTCCTGTATCCAATCTCTTGAAAACAGGTGAACTCAACGCAGGCATGGTACTGTATGCACATCGCCATGTTATCTGCTGAATATCCTCCTCGTTGGGGGGGTATGGGTTCAACAGTTTTCCATCTTTCTTCTGCTTTAGCTTCACGTGGACATCATATCACTATAATCACAAGAAATGGAGTAGGGAAAAATATTCCCTCCATACCCGGAGTAGAGGTAATTTCGGTTGGATGGCTTAGAATACCGATGGAATTTACGCGTTCTTATGGACGTACAGCTCTGCGGGCTCTCAAGAAATTAAATAAATTAAATCCAGTAGATGTGGTGCATTTACATTGTCCAATGATTTCATGGAGTGAAAAACAGTTTCGTGAATGTAAAAACAATATAGCCCCTATTGTATCTTCATTACATGGTTCGTGGTTAGGTGAGAAAGACGGTCTATTAACAGCTAAGGAACAAAAAGAAATAGCTGTATGGGCTAATCCTAATGATTTAGCAATTTTATTAACATCTAAAAGATATGCTAAATTTGAAAATCAAGCATTATTAGGTTCAGACGTTTGTGTTGCAAATTCTGAAGCTACTAAGGAAGATTTTAATTCACGTTATTCTCCACCAATAGATTGGGACTGTGAAGTAATTCATTGGGGTGTAGATACAGAAATGTTCACTCCCACAGAAACTAGGAATAAAGATCTAAGGAGCCGTTTTGGTTGTTCTGAATCAGATGTATTATTACTTGCAGTAGGTCGTTTGGCAGCCAGAAAAGGATATGGTTCGTTATTGCAGGCTTTCGCACTTGTGAAATCAGAATTTTCTAATTCTAAATTAGTAATTGTTGGCCGTGGAAATCTCAGAAAACGTCTATTAAATCAAGCACATAGTCTCGGAATTTCTTCTTCAGTTTACATCGAATCAAGTATGTCTTTCGAAGAACTGGCTGAATTATTTAGAAATGCTGATTTAACTATCTATCCATCTTATTATGAGGGTCAAGGATTGATACCTCTAGAATCAATGTCATCCGGAACCCCTGTTGTTACAGTTAATCATGGTCCTTTGCCGGAGATGGTTGATTCAGAAGTAGGTGCACTTTTTCAAATGGGGGATATAAGTTCAATGTCATCAACAATCATCAAAGAAATTAGTAATATAAATTCATTACAGAAAAAGGGTATGGTTGGTCGTGAAAGAGTACTTCAGAAATTTACATATGAGATTGATGCCGATCGTTTCATTAAAATTTACGAAAGAATTCAGTGATTATCGGGAAATCCTTCATCAGTCAGAAGTGTTCGGAGGGGTGGGGACGCACATGACATCTACTAAGGCATTTAGAGGGATTCCAGTAAGTACTGTTTCAGATATACTAGTAATTTTATTTATTTCTATCCTTGCAATTATTCACTTGAAAGCCGTTATTCAACCTCTCGTAATTGCGACTTTACTTTTTCTATTAATTAGGCCTCCTGCCAATTGGCTGGAGAAAAGATTTGGACATCCTCTATTGGCATACGGAGGTCTACTAAGCATAGTCGCCCTAATGATATTCTTTGCATCTCAAATTCTTTATTCTAATCTTACTGAATTCACAGAAGCATCAACACAACAAAGAATAACTGAAGCATTCGCAGACAAGATGTCACGTCTTGAAGATCAAGAAATATTCGGCTACACTATTGATACTTCTGGTCTAACGGAATTAGTTAGCATAGATGTGATCACAACTTTTGCGACAGATTTCGTTGGTTCAATTGCAGGATTTACAGCTAGTGCAGCTACAGTATTTATTTTCTTATTGTTTATCATTCTCGAGGCTGAAACTCTTCCTAATAGAATAAAGGCAGCCTATCCAGAGGAAGTTAGTCGTTTCAAGAAAATCGCATCAAATTCTGGTGAGGGAATCAATACTTATGTCATTACTCGAGCGACAGTTGCCTTTGGTCAAGCGGTTATTGCCGCAATTATCCTCAATTATCTTTCCATTCCTGGATGGTTCCTTTGGGCTTCTATAACTTTCTTCTTAGATTTTATACCTTATATTGGGGCATTGATTTCTATGATTCCTCCCGGAATATTAGCATTAATATTATTAGAGCCAACTACTGCTTTAATCATGATAGGTTTACTAATTGCAAATCAGCAGGCATGGGGAGCATTTGTTGAACCTCAGTTAGCCGGACAAAGGCTTGATATGTCTCCAATTGTTTTGTTAATATTAGTCTCATTTTGGGGATGGGCATGGGGTCTAATGGGTGCAGTACTTGGCGTTCCACTTGCAGTAATTATGAAAATTGCATTAGAAAGTGATCCTCGTACAAGGCCTATAGCGATGTTACTTTCTCAAAATCCAACTCCTTATGAAGAAGAGTGATTAGTTTTCAATAATTAGTGCTAGAATTCCATTTCCACTTATTGTTATTGGTTCACCTAAACTTTTGTTATGAAGTCCTTTAGTCGATAAATCAAATTCCTCATTTTTAATTTCCCATTTAGCACCTTTAACACATACATTTTGACATTTAGATAGAGCGAATACTGAAAATATTCTATCCTTTTCCATATTGATTTCAAAATTACCAGATGCAGATGTAATTCTATGAGTGGTAGAGTTTTCATGATATATTCTAATAGTTAAATCAACAGAAATTTCTGCCAAAGAACCCCATACTCCTAGCATATGTCCAGTATCTCCCCCTTCAGCTCCCAATATGTCAAATTCGGTATATCCTCTTTCAGATAGTTCCCCAATTGTCTTAGTTAAATCACTAATTTTTTGACTTTTCAATAGGGTTTTCTTGGTCTTATTTTTTTCAATATCTACAGAATCTAAATCGCCAAATATTTCTATTACATCAAACCCTAATGTTCTTGCTTTATCAGCCCCTCCATCAACTGCAAATAATGGTGAAATTTCTCCTAGATTAAAAATAATTTCTTCAGAAGGTAAGTCACCATTACACCAAACAAAAGCTCTCATCCGTATCAATTCCTTCGAGCAACTATTTTTCCATCTTTAACTAAATCTATGTCATTTAATTCAATAGTTGGTTTCAGTATGACTCCTCTCATTTGTAAACCAATGTTATTTTTACCACCATATGCAGAATTATCGCCAAGAATAAAATGAGCGGCTCCACGAACTACCTGATCTTCCAGAAGATTTCCAATAACTTTTGCTCTTGCATTCATCCCAAATCCAAATTCCGCTACTGTTTTTACAATAGCCGCTTTATTCTTGTTTAGAGATTTACTTACTTCGTCAAAAGTTAAATTTATTTTTTCAGTAAATTCACTTTCTGAAATATTAGTAACGACCCCATTTTCGATTTCCATAATAATTGGTTCAACTATTAATTTCCCTTCCCAAGAACCATCAATAACTATTGTCCCATTCATAGTTTCTTCCTTTGGAAATACGAATACTCGTCCTGAAGGTAAATTCATTACTTGCCCCGGCCTATTACATATTCCATTATCATCTGTTCTCCATTTAGCCCCTATACTGAATGTAATGTCAGTACCACCAGGGGAAGTTACTTTCACATCTCTCTTTCTCCTAAATAATGATGTTAATCCAGATAATTCTTTCTGAAGTGCATTGTAATCTGCAGTCATTCCACCCGCCGAAAACATTAGTTCACTAATCCCTGGCATAGAGATAATTCTAGTTCTACCTGTCCTTGAAGCATTTATTCTTGCTTTTGTGTGGGTCATTGAACTTTTTGTGGCCAAAATAACAATATCTTGTTTCCTCATCAATTCGGCAACATAATCCGGGGGCTCACTACCTTTTTTATGAGATGTCGGCATCATCATCATCAGAGTTCTATCAGTTACTTCTGCTGAGGCTTCATACAATGCTCTTCCAATAACAGAACTTTCAGGATCAGTGACTATTAGTATGGTTTCAAATGACCTAATTTGTAGGCAAGTGCGTATTATAGAACGAGCAGAAGTCAACATAGATTCAACAAAATCATCCGAATTTTTAATCTCGTTTTCTCGGTTCTCGCTCATCAGTTTTCGTCCTCACACAAGAGCATCACTTCTTCAACGCGACGATTGAGGATGTCAAAACAATTAACCAAGTTTATGATATGTAATGTCTATCTCCGATATGTATGAGAGGCATACTACTTGTACGTCTTTTGTTTTTTTCTAGTATTGTCTGTATTATATTTGGTAGCATAATGTATTACCAAACAACCACAGACAATGTTCTCACTGGCTATAGTGAAGAAAATGAATTATTAACTAGTATCAGTGAAGATTCCGATCAAGAAAATGATGCACGTATAGAGAATGAAAAAGAAGATACAGATGATTCATCTAGTTCTGTAAACGATAAATATTTAAATTTCTTAGTAATTGGTTCAGGAGGTTTTTCTTCTATAATTATAGGCGCTTTTTTCTCTGAAATTTTTAAAATTACAGTTCTAATTTCTTTAGTTTCACCTTTAATTTCTAGAAGTAAAATTAGTACTGATTTATTGACACGAGGGAGAATTCTAGGTTTCATAGAATCCAATGCGGGAATTCATTTCTCTGCATTGAGAGATTTTCTTGGATTAGCTAATGGAGTTACTGCTTACCATTTACAAGTTTTAGAGAATAAAGGAACAATTATTTCTTGGAAAGATGGTAAACTACGGAGATATGCTGTATCTCATATTTCTATTAATGAATTAGATAATGTCAGGAATCCTATAATGGGAACTAGATTAGCCATTCTGGAGGTTTTATCTAAATCCGGAAATATGGGGCTTTCTAATTCAGAAATTAGTAAAAAACTTTCAATTTCTCGGCAGTTAATGAGTTATCATATACTAGAATTAAAAAGGTATGAATATATCAATGATGAGCAATTATCAAAGAGACCCAAATGGAAATTAACAGATTTAGGAAATAAAATTCTAAAAACCTCTTATTCTTTAGAAATTGAAGAGAATTCTTAATTCTTAGCCGATTTTTTAACCTGATGCAAGAATGACTCAATTAATGATTTATATTAAGTATTAATCTTCTTATTAACTATCGATGGATCAGGAATTGAACATACAACTTGCTGCGCTGATTTTTTTGGCCGGCACTCAAAGCCTCGGCTCTTCTGGAGATGATGTAGCCGTTGAAACATCGACTGCGATGAATGATGAAGAATCGGAAGAAGTTGATCCCGTGACGATTAGCATGATTCCCAATTCGAATATTTTGTAAAGTCATTATACCAACTTGTTCATATTCTAATGTTTCATCCGATACTTATGAATACGAGACCAGTGACTAGTATAATTGTATTATTTACTTTGATTTCTTCAGGATGTTTAGGGATTATTGAAGATATCAATGACGATATTGACAATAAGATTGATTTCATCGATGGAGAGTATCCCGAATTAAACTTATCAGAAAGAATTTATGGGTCTCCAGAGTTAGTGAATTATGATGAGTGTGACAATTTATTAGATGATTTAAGGAATTCAGTACATGATGAAATGATGGTTCAACTAGATCAGCAATCTTACTATCATTGGTCTTCCAGTCAAATGTATTTGCGTACTTTTGATGATGTAGCACTTGCTGAATCAGATGGAATGCCTGGAGCATCTGATAGTACAACTTCTGATTTATCTTCAAATGATCGTGAGGGAGAATTTTCTGGTACTAATAATCAAGAATCAGGAGTTGATGAGGCTGACTTCATAAAAACTGACGGCCATTATGTCTATATGTTGAATGGAAATAAATTTTTGATTATGGGTGTTCCAGAATTTGGCAGCATAAATTTATTATCTAATCTGTCTATGTTAGGCAGTCCAATGCAAATGATGCTTGAAGGAGACCGTATAGTTATTACATCTAGTGTTAATTATTGGAATCTTGAATCGAATCATCCATTACTAGAANTAATGGGGCACGAAGAAAGTTATTCATACTACGGCTCNGATGGNTCATTACAAACTCATACTTACACAAGATATGAAANTCTGGTAATGTACNCTGTNGTTGATATNAGCGATAAAAGNAATCCTGTTATTGAGGANGAATTATTTATTGAAGGTAATTATCATACGGCAAGATTGGTAGANGGNACAGTTCGCTCNGTAACNCATTTNTACACTTATTTTGATGGTATTAGNACATGGGTAGATCTTCCTCAGTATTATTATGAGATGGAAGACCCTCAAGAGAGAATGGTTCTATGGAACCGTTCATTGAGAGATACAATTAATTCTAATCAAGAAGAGATTAATTCATTAACACTGGAAGACTTTGTTCCCCAAATGTATCTAATGAATTCTGATGGAACTTATTCTACTATTTCATCATATTCTGATAATTGTAGCGAGTTTTCTGCTAGTCAGAATTCATCAGTTCGTGGATTGACTACGATCATGACTATGAAATTATTAGGTGAAGAAACAGAGTTTGAGATAGATCATATCACTTCTCGTTGGGCTCATGTATATTCTTCAGGGAATACTCTATTGTTAGCTGAGCCTGTTGCAGACTGGTGGTGGTTCTGGAGAAATAATGATTTTGAAGATGCTACAAACATCCACGCATTCGATATTTCAGACAGTAATTCAACATCTTATTTAGGATCAGGAAGGGTTTCTGGTACTGTTCAGGATCAATTCTCGATGAGTGAGTTCCAAGGCTCGATAAGAATCGCTTCAACTTCTGATGCCTGGGGTAGATGGTGGTTAGGTGGTGAAGTAGATGAGAATGGAGAACCTATTTTTTCCGGTCCTTCTAACCAAGTGACGATCCTACATCATGAAGGAGAAGAATGTTTAATTTCTCCTTGCAATTCTTTAGTTCAAGTCGGTATAGTAGAGAACATTGCTCCTAACGAGACAATTTGGAGTGCTAGATTTATTGGTGATAGGGGATATCTTGTGACATTTGAGAATATTGATCCACTGTGGGTTATTGATTTATCAAATCCATTCAATCCTATTATTCTTGGCGAGTTAGAAGTCCCTGGAGTTTCAACTTATATTCATCCAGTAAATGAAAACACATTGTTGACAATTGGAATTGGGCCAGGTGAAGATGGATTAGGTCTTGATTGGTCTACTACTCAGATTTCTCTTTTTGATGTAAGCGACCCAACTAACCCTACTTTAGCTGATTCGATGCCAATTTCTCCTGCTTATATCGATGATAATTGTGAAGATATACGCATCTGTGGCTGGACGTGGTCTTGGTCTGAAGCTACATATGAGCACAAAGCATTCACATATTGGGCTCCCGCAGATTTACTTGCAATTCCACTTTCTACATATCGACATGTCTACAATGATGAATCACCGTATTATTATGATTATGAATATATCTCAATGCTTAAATTGATCAATGTTGATTTAGAGAATTTAAGCCTTTCAATTCATGGAGAGATTGATCATTCAGAGTTCTATGATAATGAAGATAATTGGTGGTATAGTTCAACCAGTGTTCGACGTTCAATATTTATGGGAGAATATATCTATGCATTTTCGTCTCTTGGAGTTACAGTTCATAATTTATCAGAAATGTCTCTGACAGATGAGTTACTAATACCCGGCCAATCTACTCCGTCTTGGTACTATGAAGAGCAAGAAGTAACCGAAGAAGAATCAGATGAATCTAATGATTTACCAGAAGAAGGAAATGAAGGAGATGAACCGTGTCCAGATGGTCCAGAAGGCGAATCCTGTAGAGATTAGAGTTAGTTAAACTTCAATACTCTTCCAGTGCTACCTGCAAGAGCTACAGAACTTCCCCTTAGTGAACCTTCAGGATCACGTTTATGCACTACATTACCATCAACAATTGTGTACATTGGCCAACCTGTTAGTTCCATACCATCATAGGGAGTCCAACCAACTCTTGTCCATGTGTCAGAATCTTGAATAATTCTATGATTTTCCAAATCAACTAAGGTCAAGTCACCATCAAATCCTTCAATTAGGGAACCTTTATTTTTAATTCGATAAACTTTTGCAGGACCAGCGCACATCCATTTCACAATATCAGAAATAGAACACTTACCCTCTTTAGCATGTGTAAGCATTCGAGGAAGTGAGGTCTCAACTCCTGGCATCCCAGCAGGTGCTTTAGGGAAGCCAACTGATTTCGCTTCCAAAGTGTGTGGTGCGTGATCAGTAACAATACAATCGATTGTTCCATCTTTGAGTCTACTCCACAATTTTTCTTTGTCTTCAGTATATCTAATAGGTGGATTCATTAGAGCCCTAACTCCTAACTTTTCAACATCATCTTGATCAAAGGTAAGATGTTGTGTACAAACTTCTGTTGTTATCAAATCTCCTTTTTTTGAGGACAACCAATCAGCTTCTTTTCCACTCGTTAAATGAACGATATGTAAACGATGGGAATGATCCTTAGCCAAGGCCGTGGCTCTTTTTGTAGCAATGAGTGCACATTCAATATCTCTACACTCTGCATGAGCTGCAATATCTGTACGATGTTTAAATTCAGAGATTCTTGATTGTAATCTTATTTCGTCCTCTGCATGTGTTGCAATAATTCCTCCAGTATTTGCAAAAATATTTTCTAAATGCTTTTGTTCATGAACCAGTAAATCTCCAGTACTACTGCCCATGAATATTTTAATTCCACATATTCCATCCATTCCTTGTACACTTTGTAGGTCAGAAACATTGTTTGTTGTAGCCCCTATGAAAAATCCATGATGCGTCACAGTCTTTTTTGCTGCCGCAGCTATTTTTTCCTCGAGGGCTAAACGATTGGTGGCATTAGGTGATGTATTTGGCATATCTAAAAAAGAAGTAATTCCTCCTGCGGCTGCAGCCCTACTGCCACTTTCCAAATCTTCTTTTTCCGGATTGCCAGGGTCTCTAAAGTGAACATGTGGATCAATTGCACCCGGTAATAAGTGTAAACCCGTACCATCAATGACAAGTTCTCCAATTTCTGGTTGCAGTCCACCAAAAGGCGCTACAGTTTTGATTAAACCGTTACTAACACGAAGGTCTCCTTCAACAATCCTGTTAGGAAGGACCATCGTCGCATTTTGTACTAGTACTCTACCGTTCATAGTATCCTCAATATAGTCGGGTTAACTGACACCACATGACTGTTATCATATGTAAATGTGCAAAAATCAATCCAGACGTCTTCAAATAAGTAAGGCCTCAGGATAGGCTATCGAGTTGGAGTAGTCAGGTTATCTCGTCGGGCTCATAACCCG
>PCAW01000001.1:0-12778 GCA_002730775.1 Methanobacteriota archaeon
TATCGGCAATGCGTTCTAGACCAACCATTAATTGAGAACCTCTTTCACTTCCTGCTAAGTCATGAATTTCGTCTAAAATAATAACTTTAACACCTGAAAGATGTTTTCTTAATCTACTTCCTAACATCATTATTTGTGTAGTTTCTGGTGTTGTAACCAATAAATTTGGAGGATTTTTTGATTGTTTGGTTCTATCTTTTTGGGTAGTATCTCCATGTCTTAGTCCAACAGTCAATCCAAGAGGTTTTAACATCGTAGATAATCTTCTATCAATATCTCTGTTCAATGCTCTTAATGGCGTAATATATAGAATTGACAACCCCTCCCAATTCTCATTAATTGCTCTAGAAATTACAGGTAATATCGCTGCTTCAGTTTTTCCACTTCCGGTTGGAGCAACTAAAAGTCTATTTTTTCCTGCACATAAATCAATAGTCGCTTCTTCTTGTATTGGAGTTAGATTCCAACCTAAATCATTAATTAAATTTCTAACTTTAGGGTGCAGAACTTGCATTGCTGCCCCTTCCATGTCTGTATCGACAAGGTTCTATTTAGAAAACCCAACGAATTATAGTTTAACTTCAAGAACCCAATTTATGGGCGGGCGGGTATTTCATCATCCCAATTTTCCATTTTGTTTAATGTGATTGTTACATTTGTTATTTCACCATCTTCCCAATAATCGACAGCTACAAATGTAGGTCTTTTATCCATAATTTCCCAACATTCGATAGTTCTGTTTAGTAAAAATTCATACTCATTTACTTCATGTGCTTTGTAAGGATCTGCTGTGCCAAAGATACTACTTAACCAGTTACTCAGATGCCAAACCGACTGACTCGAATTCCCTCTTCCTAATTCACATGTCATTTCTTCTTTATCTTGCTGACCATATGGGGTGTCCCAACTATGCTTCCAAGCTGGATGGAAATATGAATAATTTTCATTATACTCAGATTGTACATATATGACAACATCCTTTCCTTGTAGAATCATATCTCCAATTGAAGGCCATGGGTCTCCTAATTGATGGATAAATACTCTTTCAATAATCCCAGTTCGATTAAATAAAAACTCCAAATGTTCAGCAGGAACATAGTTTTCAACAAGTATAGATACAACCTCTCCACATTTGAATGAACAATTTTCATCAGTTAGATTCATCATTGAATTTAGAAGTGATAACCACTCAAAAGGGTCTACCTCGGAGTACATGCAGGGGTGGGGGAACTGTCCAGGGGAACCATGACAAAATCTCACATCTTCGGCTTCAGTTTCTTCATCACTTAGATGATGAACATCAACCATAAATGCCCTCACTCCTCCATCCCATTGAGCTTGGAGACCTGTGTAGTGATTAGTGCCAAGAATTACTCCATCTTCTGATGTTGCGAAAGCATTATGTGTTTCAGGAAATGTAAAATCATCATAATTTCTTAAACAGTATTTTGACAAACCGTGACAAATAATAGTGTCATTATTATCCATTGGATCAAGGCCTCTTTCGACTTCCCAGTCATTTGGTAATTCATCACCATCAATATCTTCATCTAAAGTATCACAGATTGTATCATTATCAAGGTCGTTAGGTTTTTCTTCAATATTATCTGGGTCACTGTTACAATCAATCTCTATTATGTTCATCCAGCCATCTCCATCTCTATCTAAATCTTCATTATCTTCTATGCCATCATTATCCATATCTAGAAATTCATCTCCGATACAGCCAGAAAGAATAAATCCAATAACAGTCAATACCACTAGCCATTGCTTTCTCATAGTATCCGATTAACAGTAAAGCAAATCAATTAATTGGTAAAATTATATTTCTTCATGTGAACTTGATAGCGTAAGACACTAAGCCACGAAGCCTTACCCGTGAATGATATAATGGCTCGTCGAGATGATAGAAAGCTAAGTTTTTTTGGTCGATTATGGGATAGCCAAAGCGGCAGACATTTCCAAATAATCACTAATGTTTCAATTCTTTCACTTGCACTATTAGTTTGGGGGATAGTTTTCCTTTTCGGTCTTTCAGGACCCACTGATCCATCTAAAGAAAATATTGTCGCATTAAGTTGGATAGGCATGTTAATCGGTGCAATTGGCACATTTTATGTTGGCCCGGAGTTCTTCTTTTATTTAGGGATGAAACAAACTCTAGATGATATCTTATTATTGGATTCACGTGCTGAAGTTTTAAGGCGCCGAAAAGAAGGTGAAGAAGCAGCAATAATGCTAGGAGTGAGATATATGGGTCAAATGCGTGAATTACTTGAAGTACATGAAATTCCTGTTGGGAAGAACCTGATTAATTCTCCAAAAGTTAGTACTCAAAATGATATCTCAATNGAAGAAAAATGGTGGAATAATCCTGATTCAGTCATTTCTCGACAACTTCCCGGATTAGGCCTACTTAGGGAGTTNCTCGTCCATAGAATGTTAATTTNCATCACCTCAATAANTTTAATTTCACTGTTATGGAANACTATTTTCGGNCTTGCATCTAGGGATGGTANTAGAAGTTATACTATTGATNTCACAGAGAGAATTAGTGGGTTAACCTCTTTCCATCATCCTTCCCCTCATGTTGATCCTGTTAGCATTATTCTGATATTATTTGTCTCTTTCATATTATATTCTACTAGGTCGTATAACTCCAAGGGTAATTAGTATGTCAAATGATTTCAAACTCTATCTTAGAGAGGCATTACTTGCTGTAGGGTTAGTTTTCTTATTACTTGGTTCAATGTGGTTAGCCACTGGTATGTTTCCTCCGATGGTTGTTGTTGAATCCGGCTCTATGAAGCATAGTGAAGAAGGTTCCATAGGAGCGATTGACCCGGGTGATTTAGTATTAATTATGAATCCTGACAGAGTAGACATAGTCACCTATGTAGAAGCTTCTAATGAGGAAAATAAGAACTTTGGATATGAAATGCATGGTATGTTTGGAGATGTTATAATATATCAAAAAAATGGTGGTTCTGATACTCCTGTTATTCATCGAGTCTTACTCAAAGCACAAACAAATTTAACAGAATTTCCAATTGATGATTCCTGTTCTGAAGGCGTGTTCGATGAGTTAGAATACATATGTATTTTGACATGGGATGTTCCTGGAACCAATCTAGTAAATGTGAGTAATATTTCTTTAACATTAGATTATTCTTGTGCACCTCATGGAAATTTAACAATCGATAAGTGGGTTCCTAGACACGAAGGATACCTAACAACTGGAGATAACAGGATGACAAATGGGTGTACAATCGATCAGCTAAGAGCAACCAGTTCAACAGCCGACGATTCATATATCAAGAGTCGTGGTTTAAANGATGAATTTGGTAATCCTGTAACTGCGGTAAGGGACACTTGGGTAGTGGGAGTCGCATCATCTGAGATTCCGTGGGTCGGAGCAATCAAACTCTTTTTCTCTGGAACGTCTTCATTTGTATCGGCACAAACTTGGAACAATTTGTTTACATTAATTGCTGCAGTTGTAATTATTCCTATGGTTTATGATATCTTTATTCCTAGTAAAAACGATGAAGAAGAATAAAGTTTTAGTTTAACATATTAGCTAATAATATTGGGAATAATACAATCAGAAGTATAATTATACTACTCAAACCACTAACTCTGTTAGCTATTTTTTCAACTCTTAAAGGATTCATATTTTTCCCAAAGAATTTTATTATTGAGTGAGTAGAATCTCTAGTGATTTGNCCNCCATCAAATGGNACCATGGGTATCAGATTAGCAAAACCAAGTATGAAATTTATCCATGCAAACCAGAATAAGAAATCAAAAATAGCTAACATNCCTGCAGTCCCTANANTGGAAGCAATGATTCCATCNCCTGATTCAAGTANATCTCTCTCNTCTAGTGGCATAGAATGCCCCTCTAGTCTTATTGGNTCACCCAATAATTCTAATGGCTTAAAAATGAAAANAACGGTNCTCAATAAGGGGTTNAAATCATCGGTAGATGATATCTTATACCCATCTACTGCGCTAGTACCTGAGGAAATCCCACTAACTCCAAGAAAAGCGTTTCCCTGNTCTATATTATTCTCATTTAAGTAATTAATATAAATATCTNTACACTGTTCTTCATTCTCACAATTTTGTTCTTCAAACCAANTAGGGATTCCNTGNGAAAGATAGTAATCCAATTGATCAGTTAANGTGACAATAATTTCTCTTGATTCTCTATCNCCAATGTCATTTTTTCTAGACAAAACTGATAAATTNATTTCATCTCCTGCAGATTTAGAATTCATTATNTCTGTGAAAGAATCATAATCNGGAACATGTATTCCATCAAGATGAGTNATTATTTCATANGGTTCNAATCCCGCTTCTTCAGCCCCACTATCTACGATNATTCCTTTTGCATGTAATCCNGGNTCAGAAGCTACAAATCCTGATGCTGTACATGATANTAAGAGTATTACGAAATATGTTGCAACNATATTTATNGATGGTGCAGCGGCATAAATTCGTAGTCTTTCTCTTCTAGGTGCTCTGGTCATTTCTTGAATTTCAGGTTCGAAAAAGGCCCCCATNGGTAAAGGNCCTAACAGTAATAATCCGAAACTTTTTGCTCTCATACCATGAACTCTTGCTTGTATTGCATGCCCATATTCGTGAATTACTATNGCNATAATTAGTGTAATNACAGGCCACCAGAATGGTACAAAACTCGTTACTCCNGGAATTAANAAAAGATCTTTAGCAGGAATGGGATCTTCTGGTGGTGAAAAAGCTGNTAGTATNGCGCTGAAAATTAGAAGAAACATTACCCCAAACATTACAATAAAACATAACCATATTGAAAATTCTCCAAATCCTCTCCAAAATTTCCTATATTTTGAAACTCTTTCAAGAATAACTCTNCCTTTTTTTGTTCTAATCATCANAATGAAACCCAAAACTCTTGTTGCATCCCAATTATCAAGTGTGCCATTATTTTCTAGAGTTATCAGTGCAGAGTACCAAATTATCATAATTACGGCACCCCAAATTGGTAGCCCTAGAAGATAAAAAAAGTAGATTGAAATCATTGGTAATAGATGATTCATGAGTGACCCCTCCTCATCTTGCATGTTNGGTGGCCAACACTCCCATTCTTCAACTTGTGTTCTTTATTCCAAAAATGATTTCAAAGATTGGCCTCTCCGATTTACATGGTTGGACCTGATTCAGANGATATTAAGAGTGAAAAACGTCAACTTGATACTATTCGTAGGGAAAGAGATAGTATTCATCGTTTGTTAAATCAAGCCAGGCTGTCAAATCTTACTCAAGAAGTGAAAAATCTAATTCAAGAGTTCGATAGACTTGATGCGGTTCTCTCAGAAGATGATTCATATTGATGTATATTTGTGTCATTTACTGAGAAATTAGTTTTTTTTAGAGAAGGACTTGGCTGAATATTATTGGCATTTTCAGATTTAGAGATTAATGAAAGAAATTTATGTAATGGAAGTCCCTTTTCCCAATCTAAATATGGTGTTCCATTTCTTGTTAAAGGTAATTCAGGGACTGTTCGAGCAAGTAATCTTAGTTTTCCAGTAAGCCCCTCCGTCTTAACTCTAAANATTCTCCAACTATCTCCTCTAACTCCCTTTAATCTATAAGCATAGAATGGTTGAATTGAACATCTGATACCTATTTCTTCCAATGCCTGATATTGTAAAACAGTNCTACCAGAAAGNTANAATTTNGGCTTTTTGGAAGATTTTACTTCNATAGGAAAGCACATATCTCCTCTTAATGCTAAAAGATCNCCTGTACCTTCGGATCCACTTCCNGGTGCTCTAACAACTAAAAATGGACGTNGACANATTTGCATGGCTTGAGCGCGTTCANTTTCATTACAAGANCTCGTTATTGCACGAACTCCTTTTTCTTCNCCTGCAAGTACTGAGCGCAACTCACGCTCGTANGCTCCTCCTATTCCCATGCTACTATCGTAATCTCAAGGTTATTGAGGACATCGCATGATTCACACTATTTTAACCAATTATTGATGTTTTGAATTGAGTGACAATTAGCAAATCATTGGAATTTTCCTTTCCTGTATTCTCTGGTTCTATCTACTCCAGGGAATTGATCCTCACTTTCACGATATACGGTTTTCATATTCTTCAGAAAACTTTGTTCATTTGTTACAATCAATACCATATCGACACCAGGGTCCTCTCCCTCATCCATCCAAGCCAAGACTATTTCCATAGTCATTCTAGCGCCTTCTCTATGTGGGTAAGAGAATACATCCATTCCCAAGGGGGGTAGAACTAAGGTTTCACGAGGTTCTAGATTCTCAACTTCTGCAAATAGTGATTCATAGGATTTTTTTAACAACTCCCTTCGATATTGATCCTGTGTAGGTCTTCTACAGTCTGGCCCTACAACATGTATAAGATGCTCAGCCGGTAAGTTGTACGCAGAAGTAGTGACTGCTTCTCCTACGCCACAAGGTTGAGAATTTGTTTTACGTTTTTCTTTTGCTATTTCTGTACAGGCAGCTCTCAATTCAGGACCTGCGGCGAGTTGCATAACTTCATCCAGCCCTTCTCTTCCAGCCAGCCTATTATTTGCTGGTAAGACCATTATGTCTCCTTCTTCTCTGGCGACATTACCGAAGCATACTCTCACCTGTCCATACTTACATTCCCGGACTATGATGACCTCTGCCATATTATCCCGAGACTAGGGCATCCAATATGTATGCTTCTTCTCTTCATTCTGAATATCAGAGCGAACAATTGATTCGTAAGGACGTCTTCGGCTTGTACATGTCAGTAGGTTATGTACTAGTAAATGTAGAACCCGGTTCAGAAGTAAACGTGTTTGATGCAGCCTCCTCATTATCTTTTGTTACTGATGCAAATCTTCTTTTTGGAGACCATGATTTGATAGTTAAATTAGAGGCAGATAACATGGGAGATATAGCTAGGCTAGTAGTAGAGTCAATACGTGCAATCCCTGGAGTTTTGAACACCAAAACTCTTGCTTGCGCCGAAATGTAAATTATTTTTTTGCTAGTTGGATTTTATTGATTAACTCTAATTGTGGTGCAGTATCGCGTTTTTCATACAATACCTTCATATCCTATTTTAACAGGCGAACTGATGGAGGATTACTTTATGTCAGACAAAAAATATTTCGTATTGATGGCGAATGGTAAGGACACTAGTCAAGTGTTTGTAAGCAAGCAGCCTCGAGGAGCAGCCCTGAAAGCAGCTTCTCGTGAGGTGCCCAATCCTATCCAACTGCGTGAGCGTGGAACAAACCGCGTTCACAATTTTGAAGGTTGGATAGAGGTTGTTGACAAGCCGGCTAATGGACCAGATTGGTTACCACCTAAAATCAATAAGGCCAATGTAAAGAAAATTGGAATTACTCGATTATGAGTATTTTTTTTCCAGAATTACAAAACCCCTCTCCGGGTCTACTCGGAGAGGGTTAAAATCATCTCAACCCTAATTTTTTTCCAATAATTGCGATTGGATCATAGTATTCTGTCACTACTCTTTCCTTCAGAGGGATTATTGCGTTATCTGTAATATTAATTCCGGCTGGACATACTTCAGTGCAACACCGAGTGATATTACAATAACCTATACCAAAATCATCTTTGATTTCAGGAATTCTATTTTCAGTATCAAGGGGGTGCATTTCTAATCCAGCCAGTCGTACAAAGAACCTTGGTCCAGCAAACTCATCGAATTTTTCATGTTCTCGAAGTACATGACATGTGTTTACACACAACATACATTCAATACAACCTCTGAACTCTTGTATTCTATTAGCCTCTTTTTGATTAAATTTCCAATCTAATTCATCAGGTCCATTCACGGGAACCATTTTTTTATTCATTTCATATGCCCATGATGTATCGGTAACTAAGTCCTTAGTCAACGGGAATGCTTGCATTGGTTTTACGAGGACTGGCTCACCATCGGGTGTTTCCTTCATCACTTCTTCCATTCTTGTCATGCACATTAGACGTGGTTTACCGTTAACTTCAGCAGAACATGAGCCACACTTTCCTGCTTTACAATTCCACCTGCAAGAAAGATCTGGAGCGTGTTCTGCTTGAATTCTATGAATTACATCAAGAACTACCATTCCTTCATCCATTTCAACTGTATAATCTACCATTTCTCCGAACGGATCTCCATCTTCATCAGGTTCTCCTCTGAAAATTTTGAATGTTACATCTTCGCTCATTTCATTCCTCCTCATGTAAATCTTCAATATCTAGTAATTTTTTCAACTCTTCATCTATAGGAGGGTATCTTCTATGCTCAATTTCCATCCCATCTTTCTTTGTTATTACACTATTTATTTTGCCCCAATATCTATAATCAGGTGTAGGAAAATCATCTCTCGTATGCCCTCCTCTAGATTCTTCTCTATGCAGTGCTGCTAGTGTACACATTCTACTTACATCTATCATAGCATCTATTTCAAGCGCCTGGTGCCAACCTGGGTTGTAAATACGGCTAGTACCTGCAGAAGTATTTTGAGCACGTTCTTCTAAATCATCTAGATCTTTTAGTGCTTCTTTTAACAATTTTTCAGTTCTTATTATACCCACTTTATGTTGCATCATTTCTCTTAAATCTTCTACGACTTTCGCCGGATTCTCCCCATTAGTCCTACTCAATGGAGACAACGTTTCTTCAATTGCATTTTCAATCTCGTTAGAGTCTATAGGCAGGAACTCTTTGACATCTTTAGCCAACAATGCAGCATTCTCTCCAGCAATCTTTCCAAAGACAATAAGGTCTGAAAGTGAATTTCCTCCCAGTCTATTAGCTCCATGCAGTCCTGTGGCGGCTTCTCCAGCAGCAAACATTCTAGCAACTGTAGTCTCTTGTGTTTCCGGATGAACTTTTATTCCTCCCATAACATAGTGTGCAGTAGGGCCAACTTCCATTTTTTCAGTGGTGATATCAACCGCTGCTAATTCTTTGAATTGGTGATACATTCCGGGGAGCTTTTTCCTTACTTGGTCCGGTTCTCTCCAGGAAATATCCAGATATGCTCCTCCATGTGCACTAGCTCTACCTGCATCTCTTTCGGAATTAATTGCTTTAGCAACAACATCTCTAGTCAAGAGTTCGGGAGGTCTACGAACAGTTGCAAGTTTTCCATCTACAATCTCTGAAACCCATTCCAATGCTTCTTCTTCTGTATCAGCAAATTCATCTTTATACATTTCAGGCACATAGTCGAACATGAATCTCTTACCTTCAGAATTGGTCAGCATACCTCCTTCTCCTCGTACTCCCTCTGTGACTAAAATTCCTTTTACAGAGGGGGGCCAAATCATTCCTGTAGGGTGGAACTGGATAAATTCCATATCTCCCATCTCTGCACCGGCCCAATAGGCCAATGCGTACCCCTCTCCGGTGTATTCCCATGAACCGGAGCAAACAGCCCAACACCTTGTGGCTCCTCCTGTTGCCATAACAATTGTTTTTGCTTTGAAAACATGTAATGACCCATCATTCCTATCATAGGCAAAGCATCCCGATATTTTTCCATCTGTCTTGAACAATTTTCGTACTGTGAATTCCATGAATATATCCATACCCATATGAACCCCTTTCTCTTGAAGGGTCCTGATTAATTCTAAACCAGTGGCATCTCCAATATGCGCTAATCGAGGGTAAGTGTGTCCTCCAAAGTTCCGTTGATTTGTTAGGCCTTTAGGAGTTCTATCGAATACTGCTCCCCAAGTTTCTAACTCTCTAATTCTGTCTGGTGCTTGTTGAGCATGAATTTTTGCCATTCTCCAGTCATTTAGGTACTTTCCACCTTTCATTGTATCTCGAAAGTGTGTTTGCCAATTATCGCGAGGATCTTTGTTCCCTAGTGCCGCTGCAGCACCTCCTTCAGCCATTACAGTATGCGCCTTTCCTAGCATTGATTTGCATATCATGGCAACACTGACTCCTGAATTACTAGCTTCTATTGCTGCTCTTAGACCAGCACCTCCTGCTCCAATTATCACGACATCGTGTTCATGAACAATGTATTTTTCACTCATTATTTCACCTCACATTATTCGAATATCTGTAAGAATTCCTTCTGCAACTGCCAAAACAAATAAGTCTCCAAGAAATACCATTACTAAACTAGTCCAAAACCAGAACGCATGTTCAACATTCAAATTACTAATTTTGATATATAATTTACCCATAATTCCCGATATACCACCTCTCCACTGATTCATACCTCCTCCAAAGAGATGCCTGAATGCATGACAAGAAGCGACATACATGAAAAGAAGTATTGATTCAGTAGCTAATACTAATGTCCCTATTGATATTCCGAATTCTGTACCGCCATTGAACCACATTGTGTGGTATACGTCATAAACTTTCATTGATAGAATAATTATTGCTAGATACAACATGTACCTATGGATATTATTTAGCACAAATAGTCCGGTTTCTCCTTTGTATCCTATTCGATAATTAACTTCTGGTTTTGCAACCACGCATGCTGTAGGGTTTTGGAAAAATACTCTATGGTATACTTTCCTCATATAGTAACAGGTTCCTCTAAATCCAAATGGTATCCATAATATCAGTAAAGCGGAATTCATCCAATTGGGAGTTTTAAGATCAAATAAGTGTATCACATCGGGTGAAAAGATTGGCGATGTTACTCTGTGTTCATCGTAGTGAATAGCTCCATCCCAGACTACAACTCGCAATGCTGTGTATACAAGAGCTAGAGTTAATCCAAACCCCATCCAAAATGGTTTTGTCCACCACTTGTCAATTCTATCTGTTTTTCCAAATCCTTTTTTCAGAGGAAGTTTAACAGCGTCAGACAAAGAACTCACCAACTGGCGCAGTCACCAGTAAGGCCCACGAATGAAAGGATACCAATAAGTGATTGCTTTTTACCTACTCAATCGCTTCTTTGTTATCGGAATATTCAAGTTCTTATGTTTTATCGTACGTTTGAGTAAAATGGATGGTTTCAGTGATATATCATCGTCAATTTGTCCGAATTGCGGACATATGCCTGGAGTTTGGCTCCCTACACTTCCATGTCCTGAGTGCGGAGAAATGATGATTTAAGCTAATGTAGAATAATCTACTTCTTCTTCAATTAGCTCAATTTCTTCTACATCCATCTGAGCAAGTTGTAATTTACCCGATAATTCATCATTTACTGCATGCCAATACGAGTATGCTTCTATTACCCATATTCCTGATTCTCGGGTGCCATTTCCACTACCTTTGACTCCACCAAAAGGAAGATGGGCTTCAGCACCAGTGGTTGAATTATTGATTCCTGTCATCCCTGCTTTAATTCCTGATTTGTACCTATATGCTTCTAATCTATCATTCGTATAAATTGCACTTGATAATCCATATGGTGAAGCATTGGCAAGATGTAGTGCGTGTTCGAAATCTTTAGCCTTTACGATTGTGATTGCTGGTCCAAATATTTCTTCATGGAAGCATTCCATTTCCTCAGTAACATCTGCATAAACATGTGGCCACATGTAAACTCCTTGCTCTGGGTCACCAAGGAAATTTTCGGGCTTATTATTGGAAGTTATTCTTCCATTGCCCCAAAGTTTTCTAGCGCCACTTTTTTCACACAGTTGTAAATCTCGAATGAAATCATTGGCATACTTCTCAGACAACATAGGGCCATACAATACATTTTCATGAACCATTGAATCTCCTATTGTAGTAGTTCTAATTTTTTCCATCAATTTTTCAATGAAATCATCATAAATTTCTTCATGAATTATTAGATTTCCAAGACTGGTACATCGTTGACCAGCTGTACCGAAACCTGCCCAATATGCTCCTTCAACTGCGTTCTCCATATTTGCACTTGGCATTATTACTAACGGATTTTTACCTCCTAATTCTAGACTGGCAGATACTAAGTTTCTACCACAAACTTCTCCAATCATTTTTCCTACTGAGGTAGATCCCGTGAAACTAATTTTATTGATCAATCCTTCATCAACAGCATCGACAAGATGTTGACCTGCTCCACTCCCTTTACCATGAATCAGATTGATAACTCCATTAGGTAGTCCCGCTTCATGCATAATTCTAGTTAACATGAATGACAATAGTGGAGAATCTTGAGGGCTTTTCCATACGCAAGTATTACCGCACATAATCGCAGGAATCATTTTCCAAAAAGGAACTGCAGAAGGGAAATTACAGGCATTGATTATCCCACAAACCCCCAAAGGTCTCCTGTAAGTGAAGAGTTCCTTGTCAGGTAATTCAGAATTAACCGTTTGCCCGTACAATCTTCGGCCTTCAGATTGGAAAAATAGACAGGTATCAATTGCTTCCTGAACTTCTCCTCCACTTTCTTTTAATGTCTTACCAATCTCTCTAGTCTCAACTCTTACAATATCGTCTTTGTACTGCATCAGCAATCTACCCATATTTCCAATAATCTGACCTCTCGTTGGTGCTGGTGTTGCAGCCCATGAAGGAAATGCATTTCTAGCTGCAGCTAGAGCCTCATGTACATCTTCTTTAGTTGAAAGAGGGAATTCTCCCAGACTATCTGAAAGTAATGCCGGATTGAGGCTTTCAAAAGTTTCTCCGTCACTAGATAATTTCAATTGTCCATTAATTATATTGTATCCCTTAATCTTCGGGCTACCGTTGGGATTATTGGCTTCCATGAATTCAAATCCTGTTTCAAGTACATTGGTCATGTGCCTGCGAAATATAACTCTATCAAGAAACCTTCTCAA
>PCAW01000031.1:0-7891 GCA_002730775.1 Methanobacteriota archaeon
CAAACCTAGCATTAATGCAGCAGTTGATATCATATTACTTGGCTTTGTTAGGGCCTCTTTCCAGTCAGTCTGTACCATGTTTATTACAACCGGCGACTTACCCTTTTGGTTTAACGCTTTCATTTATGGACTGAACTTACAGTCTTCCTTGTAACATGTACTTTCCTTGAGATGCTTCTTCGATAAGAGGTTCATTTTTACTCAAAGTCTTAATTGAATCAATGCCTTTTGGTATAGCGGAATTTACTTGTTTACTTCTTCCACCTCTTCCCTTACTTACATTTCTTGCCATAATTAATCCCAGTGTGTCTAATTCATTTAATAATGTAGAAATTCTTCTAGGAGTTAATCCTTCAATGTTAATTTTCATACAGGCTTCTGAATAGGTTCTGAAAATCTCTCCCGTTGAAATATTTCTTAAGCCATTTTCTTCATTAATTATTATGCAGAATAATACTAATTTTTGATGTAAGGGTAGGGTTCGTAAGACTGGAGTAACTTGGTCGTGTTCAAGTTGTGACTGTGCTAAACGTACATGCTTTGGATCAACTTTACCTTGGGATCTTTGTTCCGCTTTCTGTACTGATATTCTCAACAAGTCCAATGCTCTCCTCGCATCACCATGTTCTTGTGCGGCTAAAGCAGAACATAGAGGAATTACTCCTACTTCCAGTGAATTATTTTTCAATCCCATCTTTACTCTTTCTTGAAGGATATCTTGTATTTCTTCAGCACCATAAGGGTGGAAAACAACATCTTCTTGACTCAATCTCGAACTCACCCTAGGGTCAAGTTCTTGTGTGAAGTTGAGGTCATTACTGATCCCAATAATGCAGCACCTAGCATGTTTCAATAATGTATTCATATTTGTTAAACTGTACAGTAGATCTGAACCGGCTTTTGCTACCAAGTTATCAATCTCATCCAAAACTAAAATATGTACTCCTCCTGCTCTATCCATCCTTTCAATTAAGGTTTCAAGAACTCTATCAGTTGGCCAACCAGTAAATGGAATAGGGTAGTCTCCTCTCTGTTTTAATTGNCTAGCTAGTGTTTGCACCACTCTNTATTTTGTATCAACATTTCTACAATTTATCTCATAGGTTTGAACTGGATGGCCCATTTCTTTTCCTTTCTCAAGTAATTGACCGAGTACGAATCTTGTAACTACTGTTTTTCCAGAACCAGGTACTCCATAAAGTAGCATATTTGATGGAATATGGCCATTTAAGGCATCAACTAAATTCCGTACTAGAGCATCGACTTCTTGTTCNCTGTGTGGGAGATTGCTTGGTTCAAAAGCATGTTCAAACGCTTTTCGATCTATNAATAANGAATCTTGTCCGAGTATTTTTTCGAAAATATTCCCGTCCATTTCTACTCACCANTGNTCTGCACATTNTCCAATGTACTATTGACACACTCTGAGAGGTCGCTTGACAATGGGGATTCTNGACGAGANGCTTAGAGGTAATAAGTGATTCCAAACTAAANTGAGGTNAGGGTTAGATTTCATCTNNNAAGTNANTATTAAATGAATNNACTNTTGNTNTTCNATTTNTTTAGAAATTAACATTTAATCAACTATTATNAATTATTTTNATTTCACCATTNTNATNAATTTCGANTGCATCTCCNTCTTCTAACTGATAAACTTCTTTTGGNANNTCAGGAANTCTAAATCCTTNTNNAATATTNTTTGAACTNGCAAAATTATGTGTNACTAAAANNANNCTTTNAGNNAATTTATTTGAGAANTNAATTACATCACTCGGNGTNTAATGATAAGGAAANTTCCCTATNTCTGGCATTCCCATTTCNAGNATCACAACNTCTGCTGATTCNGCTCTNCTTTCNATCTCTTCACAAGGNCCAGAATCTCCACAATGNAATANTTTGATTCCAGTATTATGAGTNAGTTCGTAGCCATGAGGGTCGGTTTCTGGNGTNTGNCAAACNGGNAATCTTTCAAAACTCCANTNAGTNCCNNCTAATTCANNCNTTTCCTCCTCATGCCANTNGGCCATTTNTNCNACATCTTCTAAGCTTCCTGGNAANCCTANATTGCATAAATNTGAAATCTTTTCTTTNCCCCCNGGTCTTAGATANATNTTCAGGTCCTTTTCNCNTNTTGNATCNGAGATATATTTTCTTTCNAACATAAANAANGGAAATCCAAANGTATGATCTGCATGCCAATGAGTAAATAATANATNTTCNATTTCAGANGTTTTNANNNCTTTTCTTCGAAGTTGAGTAATTANTGTTGGAGGNGTATCNATCAAAATTTTCNCATCNATTAGAGTTAATGCATGNAGCCTTCCNGAAGGNGTAAAAGCATTGCCAGTACCCAAGAAGTCGATGCGAATCATGGCTCTCGACTATGTATCTAAGACTTGACTTAATCGCTTCGTAGATGATTGAACTTCAACTCTTCTTCAGCATCTATTCATAAACATGTTTCAACTCGGATAGTATAATCAATCCGGGGTTTTATGATGTCTACAACTAATTCTCAATGGAGTGCTAAAAATCCATATACGTCTTTTTTATCAGAAAACTATGTTCTTAATGGCGAGGGTTCAGGTAAAGAAACTCGACATATTGTTTTCGACTTGGGAGATTCTGGTCTCGAATATAAAGCAGGAGATGCATTGGGAGTAATCCCAATTTGCCCACCAGAAATTGTTTCTGATCTTCTCGCTCTGGGAGGTTTCTCGGGAGATGAAGAAGTTGAAACAAATCTCGGAGTTTGTAGTTTACGCGAAGCTCTCTCTAACAGATATGAGGTTCATCGAGTTTCAAAAAAATGGATTGAGAATTTAGGCTCGAAAGTGATAACTGATAACGGTTCAATTGAGATTAAAATTGTTGGTCGTGAAAGAGTTTCAACATCTGATGGTAGTTCTGTTATTAGTTGGGAAGGCTCTGGAGAAATCAATGATATCCCATCGGATTATTCTCAGATAATGTCTCCAAACGATCCTTCAGAAGAACTTTGGAATGAATTAACTTCTGATCCTAAAGCAATGGAAGACTACATTTGGACTAGAGATTATATCGATACTCTCAGAGACTTTAGTAATATTGCATTTACTGCGCAGGAATTTATAGATGGAATGGACAGGCTCAAGCCAAGACTATACTCAATAGCTAGCAGTCCAGATCATGAACCTGGTACTGTACATTTAACTGTTGGAATAGTAAGGTATAGTTACCATGATAGGAATAAAGCTGGCCTAACAACTGGCTATTTATCTGACAGGTGTGAAGTTGGTGAAACTCCAATAGGAGTTTTTATGTCACCTACAAGGTCATTTATTCTTCCTGAAAATGGAGATACAGATTGCATAATGGTCGGACCGGGGACTGGGATAGCGCCATTTAGAGCCTTTTTACAGCAAAGAGATATCAATGGAGACAGTGGAAGAAATTGGTTATTTTTTGGTGATTGGACCGAATCAGGAGAAAATTACTACAAAGAGGAAATGGATGATTGGAAAGAGCGTGGAATACTAGACAAGCACGACCTTGCGTGGTCTCGCGACGGTTCTGAGAAAGTTTATGTCCAACATTTAATGAAAAAGAATGGTGCTGAAATCTGGAATTGGATTGAGGGTGGAGGATACTTCTACGTTTGTGGAGATAAATCACGTATGGCAAAGGACGTCCATCAAACATTGATTGATATTTGTTCCAAGCATGGTGAAATGAGCCCTGAAGATGCAAAATCATTTGTTGAAGATGGGATGATGAAAAAAGAAAAACGATATTTGAGAGATGTATACTAATCTGCAAAATTAATGTTCTTTTTCCGATGCAATCATAGTGTGTCTTTGTTTGCCATAATATAATGTTTAGGAGGGTCCTCATTGCGAATCGTGGTGAAATAGCCCTGAGAATTATCCGTTCATTACATTCATTAGGTATTGAAGCAGTTATGATTTATGGTCGTGAAGACCGTATTTCTACACCTGTAAGATTAGCAGATGAGTCGGTTTTCATTCCTCGTGATGATCCTCTAGCATCATATTTAGATATCGAAGCAATAGTTACTGCTGCCAAGGATGTTGGAGCGGACGCAGTACATCCTGGATATGGTTTCCTCGCAGAAAATCCAACTTTCGCAAGAAGATTATCGGAAGAAGGGATTGTTTTTATCGGTCCAAGTTCAGATGTACTAAAATTATTAGGTGATAAGATTACTGCTAGAGAAGCTATGGTCAAGGCAGGTCTACCTGTAGCGAAAGGTTCACCCGGTCCTATTTCTAATCCTGAAGAAGCATCCTTGATTGCTACAGATATTGGTTTCCCAGTAATTATCAAGGCAGCCGCAGGAGGTGGAGGAATAGGAATGCAAGTAGTGGAGTCAGCACATGAATTTGAATCAGCAATGAAATTGTGTCAGGGTCGAGCGTTATCTGCTTTTGGAGATGATAGAGTATTTCTTGAAAAATTTATTCAAGGAGCCCAGCATATTGAATTTCAAGTACTTGGTGATGGTAAAGATGCCATACATTTTGGTGAGAGGTTTTGTTCAATACAAAGAAGACATCAAAAAATACTCGAAGAAGGTCCTTGGTTATCCGAAGAAATAAGGAATGAAATTGGAGAGAAGGTTGTTGCCGGAGCTAAAGCAGTGGGTTATTGTGGCCTAGCAACTTTTGAGTTCCTAAGAGACTCTAAAGGTGATTTCTATTTCTTAGAAGTCAATCCTAGAGTCCAAGTAGAGCATACAGTAACTGAAATGATAACAGGGACTGATTTAGTATCGATGGGAATAAGAGTTGCATCTGGTGAGCCAATAAAGTTACTTCAAGATGATATTCTAATTAGAGGACATGCCATTCAAGTACGTTTGAATGCAGAGAATCCTGTTACTTTGTCTCCCTCTCCTGGTAAATTATGGGAGTGTCACTGGCCCGGAGGCCCAGGTGTAAGAATTGATACTCATGCCCATACAGGGTATGATATGCCTGCATCATTTGATAGTCTTCTTGCAAAATTGATTGTTTGGGCTCCAACAAGAGAGGAGTCCATTTCGAAATTAAATGCTGCTTTACGTGAAATTAAGTTATTGGGCGTTGATACTTTGATACCCTTACATCAAGCTATTCTATCTGAAAATGATTTCCGTAAAAGAGATATAACTATTCATTATCTCGAAAATCACCCAGACCTACTTTCGGGGGGCTAGATTTTGGATATAGTGATTGTTGGTAGCATAGGTTACGATGATATTTCTACTCCTGAAGCCGAAGGCTCAGATCTTCTAGGAGGCGCAGCGACTTATGCCGGTTTTTCTGCTGCTTTCCATAGGTCTGATGATATTTCCAATAATCCAAATATAGGAATAGTCAGCGCTGTCGGTAATGATTTTTCCCCCTCTGATCAACTAAGATTAGAATCAGTTGGTCTAAATTTAGCTGGTGTTGAAATGAGAGAAGGAGATACATTCCGTTGGTCAGGTAGATATTTAGGTTCGATGGAAGATGCTGAAACAATTTCTACCGACGTTAATGTTTTAGAGAATTTCGACCCTGAAGTTCCGAACTCTTGGACAACACCAGAGATTTTGTTCTGTGCTAATACGCATCCTGCAACCCAAGTGTCAGTTCTTGACCAATGCCCTAGTGCAGTAATTACTGCTTTAGACAGTTTCATGTTATGGATTAATACTGAAAAGGTCAAATTGTCTGAAGCACTTCGTAAAGTGGATATAGCAATATTAAACGAAGAAGAAGTTTGTGCAATTGCTGATGACGAAGTACTACCTCGAGCTATTAGTTCAATCCAGTCAGGAGCAGCATTATTTGGTGGAGAGCATGCAGGTCTAGGACCTAGATGTATAATTGTAAAAAGAGGAAGTGGGGGTGTAATTGGTAAATTTCCTTTCGGACTAATTTCTTTACCTGCATATCCGATAAGCAATGTAGTTGATCCAACTGGATGTGGTGATTCATTTGCAGGAGCATTTTTGGCAAATATCTCAGGAAGAGATGGTGCACTAAATGATATAGAGGTCATCCGAAATGCACTAGTTCATGCTACGGTAACCGCTTCATTTACTTTAGGCGGATTGGGTTGTTCCAATATTTCGAAGTTAGAACGTGGACAATATCATGCACGAGTAGATAGATATAGAAGAATAGTAGGATTAACCTAATTCAATCTTTTAATACCCTTAAGGTGGCCTTTTTCATTATTGTTTGAAGTTCTGCGCATTTGATTAAATCTTAGAAGTGTCTGTTCACTTCCTAATTCAGTCGGACTATGTTCTTCTCCTCTCGAAACTCTATTTACTACTCTATCCAGTGCATCCTTTGCTGTTGACGGCTCTGTAGAATTTGTTCTCTTGATTCTATTATTAATATCTGCTTGGTGTTCTTGGTCACTTCTAATTCTAAGATGTTGCTTAGACTGAAATCTAGCTCCTGAACTTACTTCAACTCCATCGGGATCTCCATATTCAGACGAATAATCTAAAGACTTTCTTTCATAACTGCGATATCTTGGGACTAGTAACCTTTCAATCAATCCGACTCTTTTTCTCTTAACTGGCAGTTTCCTTACTGAGAGTCTTCCTTCCTCATAAGAACTAGCCATTCTAGATAATCCTGGAAATTCTCCTAAATCCGTGGGTGCTGGTAAGGATGCAATAATCTCAGCTTTTCTATGTAATGATTGTTGTGCTTTAGCCCTCTTTACTAAACCTGGTTTACATTCAATTCTAACAGCTTCATCAGTAGGTTCTGGTAAGGGCATTGAATTTGAAAAACTACTTACAGGGCTACGGTTCATTCCGTTGGCAACTCTGATCATCTCAGCACTTGACATACTTCTTCTTGAATTCATTTCCTCCATAGGGTATTCTGAACCAAATATCGATTCTACATCTTCACTATTTCGCTGATAATTCTTAGTATATTGTTCAGGTATGGTATTTTTCTCTGGAGATGAATAGTTTACTGGTTCATTGGATGATGATTTAGCAGGTTCTGAATCAAATAGCCCCCCTTCTCCAAAATTAAATCCGAATAGATCTGTCTCCATTGTTTCTGTAGCATCTTCCAAAGAAGATTCTAAGCGACTAATAGTTTTCTTCTCATTATACCAATGTGGTTCATTCCTGCCCCAAGTTTGCTCATAAGCAGAAGATACTCCTTCTACTTCATTATTCTTCATCACAGGTATTGATGTACTAAATTGGCTCTCAATAATTGCTTCTTGATTATCAAAGAACTGCATATCAACTCTTTCGAAATTATTTTGTAAAACATTTTCTCTTATATCACCAAAACTTTCAACTGCTTGTATTTCCTCTCTAACTTCAGGTACTAACTCATTGATTATAGGGGCGTTCAAAAGTGCTTTAGGAATTACATTCTCATTATTTTGGTAACTAAACTCCCTTTCCATACTATTTTTTGCTTCTCTAACAGATTGACCATTACTAACTTTTTCAATCATCATGTGAACTTTTAACAATACTTCTTGATCGTTTAATCTTGATTGGATGATATGCCTATCTCCGATATTAGTTTCTATCACTAGTGCTGGAGTTTTGAAGATAAAATGGGATAGAACAGAAAGTCCACCTAATATAGAAACAGCATATCCCAAAGGCGGGATTAGTATTGTAGCACCTAGATAGCAAGCCGCCGAACCCCAGACTATTACACCGCTAGGGATTGTTGGAATATCGATGCTCCTTGTTCTTGAGATAGATGATAAATCTAATTTTATTCCTTTTCTTACATCGTTAGAAAGTATTAGCTGACGCTGGGTTATTTCAATCCTGAACTTACCCCTTACCCCAACCAAAGAGAGGTTGCCGAACGTTGCCGACTCTCCCTCATCCGGTCGGGCATTACGCCCGAACGTGTGCATC
>PCAW01000032.1:0-11152 GCA_002730775.1 Methanobacteriota archaeon
AGCAATTATAGAGAGGATTTAAAATTTAACTCCTATTCTGCAGAAGGTTGTATAGCTACAAAGTTTTTAAATTACACTTCAGCAAGTAATGATTACTGTAAAAATAACAGGCGACGATTCCATGATGTTTCAACTTCAAAATACAGAAATAGCTGAATATCAAGCAAAATCCATCGGTGTTGAATGGCTTAAAGTAAATTCTTCGGGAATTGAAAATGATGAAATTGATGAACTTGAAAATGCGATAAGAGAATTTGAGGGGACTTTGGATGCAATTGTTGTTGGCGCTCTGAGATCTGACTATCAAAAAACTAGAATTGAAAGGATGTGTGAAAGATTGAATCTCATATCATTCTGCCCATTATGGCACCATAGCCCTACAGAACATATGAATTCTCTAATAGAACATGGTTTTGATGTGAGAATAGTTTCTGTTTCTTCGGAAGGATTAGATCAAAGATGGCTTGGAGAAAAAATAACCAGAGAAAGTCTAAAAGAATTAAGTACACTCTCAAAAAAATTTAGATTTAATTTAGATGGAGAAGGAGGAGAATTTGAGACTATTACACTCGATGCACCTCACTTCAAAAAAACGATTATTTGTGAAGGAGAAAAAACTTGGAATGGTGTCAGGGGAGTTTGGGACATTACAAAAATTCAACTATCACTGTAGGGTTATAATCAAACATGAAAAGCATCTCGCAATAATGGGGAACAACGTGACGGTATCACCATTAGACTACAGATATGGACGAGAAGAAGCTAAATCTATTTGGTCGAGAGAAGGCCGGCATGAGAGACAACTAGATGTTGAAAGAGCATTAATTTGGGCTCATTGTCAACTTGGGAGGGTCAGTCCTGAAGACTACGATAAAGTTGCAGAAATTGCAACACCTGAAATTGTTACCGCAGATAGAGTTGACGAAATAGAAAGAGAAACTAGGCACGACATTATGGCGCTAACAAAAGCAATGGCAGAAGCTGCAGGTGATTCAGGATGGTGTATACACTTAGGCGCCACAAGTAATGATATTGTTGATTCGGCAGTAGCGTTGCAAATACGTGATAGCATTAATTTACAACAAGAAACACTTAAGATGTTACTTTCTACGTTGTGCGATTTGGCTGAAAGAGAGAGAGATACAGTGATGTTAGGGCGCACACATGGCCAAGCAGCAGTACCAATTACATTTGGACTTAAAGTGGCCGTTTGGGTAGATGAATTCAGAAGACATCTTGATAGATTAGATGAACTAACTCCTAGAGTAACTACTGGAAAATTTCTAGGAGCAGTTGGCACCGGAGCAGCACAGGGAGAAAATGCATTCGAACTTCAGAATCTAATTATGCAAAATTTAGGTCTTCAAACTCCAATTGCTACCACTCAGGTTGTTGGAAGAGATCGATACATAGAGTGGGTTTCATGGATGGCAAATGTGTCCACTAGTATTGAGAAGGCCTTGCAAGAAGTAAGAAACCTTCAGAGAAGTGAGATTGCTGAAGTAGGAGAATATTTCGATGCTGAAAAGCAAGTTGGTTCATCGACTATGGCTCATAAAAAGAACCCTATAACTGCAGAAAATGCATGCGGATTAGCAAGAATAGTTAGATCCATGATAATACCATCATATGAAAATGCCCTATTATGGCATGAAAGAGATTTAGCTAATTCATCTGCAGAGAGATTTACACTTTCTCATTCAATGATATTATTGGATGACATTATTATCAAATGTGATAAAGTGTTATCAAAACTGGGTGTAGATTCGGAGAGAATGATGTACAATATTAAGTCACAAAAAGGCCTTGTCATGGCTGAAAAATTAATGATAGCATTAGTCGATAATGGGATGCCAAGAGATGAGGCACATGAAGTACTAAGAAGTGCTTCGATGAATGCAATTAATTCTGGCGAAGATTTAGAAGATATTTGTGCTAGATCAGAAGCCATATCTAAAATATTCACAAGACAGGAACTTTCTGATTTATTCAAGCCTGAAAGCCACTTGGGTTTCAGTGGTGAAATAGTCGACCAAGCAGTGGAAATCGCTAGAGAGAGAATATAATCTAAATCAGTGTAACTACCTACTAGCTTGAGTAATACTCAAGCACCCCCATTACTAGAGATGACTATGATTGATATGAGCATGGGGGCAGTACATATCTCCTCAGGCCCTGGTTCAGACTCTAGATCAATGTCTTTAACGATATTACTTAGTGCTCTGGAAAAAGGAAATAATGTAATTTGGATGACTAGAAATCTACCCGACCAAAGAAAAATAATAGATATTTTAGGACACCTAGATGAGTTGACTTTGAGTAGGATGATTGTAATAGAATTTGGAGAAGATCTACAGAGTAGATTAAAAGAAATATATGTTTTACTATCAAAATTTAAGAAGGATGATTTATTGATAATTGAAAGTTGGTGTGAAAATTATGGTAGAGCGAAAGCAGAAGAAATATCTTTGATGAAAAAATTAGTTGAAAATTATGGAGATAAAAAGATAATTATAACCTCAGAATCATATGAAGATGCTTCAGGTAAAGATAGAGGATTACTAGGATTTATGTCTAGAGGAGGGAAAACAATTGAAGAATCTTTTAGGACCGTTTGGTTGACAAAAATCGATAATCAATATCAAAAAGTGTTGCTTAAAGATGGAGAAAAAGAATTTCTAGTAGAGGCCACAAGAAAAGGATACAAATTAATCAACTAATATCCCTGATTAACTTCTCTAACTCTTTGATCGCATCATCACTGGGCTCAGATAATTTCTCTGGTTGCTTAGCACTTCCTGAATACTGCTCATCAGCATTAGAAATTTTATCACGTCTTACCAGTTTACTTACAGTGAGATAATAGGACATTAATATAGCAATAATAATCAGGAAAATACCAACTATAATATCGATACTCATAATTACACCTAGTTTAAATTCAACATTACTGGCTCACCTAGCGATAGTGGACGGGAAAGATGTCTACGTTGTGATGGTGATGGCTCTACCCAACCATTAGTAAGTTCTAAATCAGTTAAATTAATATTTTCAAAAACCCAGTGTTTTGGGGCGACTTTTTGACAAAATAGACATCTTAATGGCTGATTAACTCCTGCACTCCTCATAGTTTTATTATTACAACAAATAGGTCTCCCTAATATTCTTGGAACTGATGACTCAATTTTCAATCTTTCAAGATGAATACTGCCATCAGGAGATTCTAAACCTAACCAATTGATTCGATCTCCAGGAATTAACTTTCTTAGTAAACGGTTGACATCACCACCTTCTTTNAAGGCAACTAAAGTTTTNCTATTCCCCTTATGAGTTACTTCTAAACTTGAATGAGCNCCTTTCGTTTCNACAGGTTTGGTCAAAACNGTTGAANTTGAGAACCCNCTTATGTGNTCATCACTAAGTTGGTTCGTTCTGTGAATTGCGAATCTTTGACATTTCTCAACAGCGGGATTTGATTGTAACCATTTATGTGCGGAAAGTACTGATTCAGAAGTTGAACCTCTAATACCATAGAGTACAGGNCATGGAGTTCTGGGAGCAATTAGTCCTTTTTCCTGAGTCGGATCNCGATTTACAAATGTTTCAGGATGATTNATTTCCATCTCCTTCACAATNGCGGATGAAATTTCTCTTTNNTNACCTATATTTTCNGGATANCTCCATGAAATTAATTCCCAAGTAGATTNATCATTAGATTTCCAAGCCATAGCTGAAGATGCCCCAATTAGNCCCCANTCAGAATTTATAGTCAGCTTTTTAATTCCCGAAAGTTTCTTTATTCTATCTGAAATATCTACTTTTTGACGCACTGCTTCCCAGTAAAAATCTTCATTAATCTGTTCAAAAGAATAAACTAAAGCAGGAGAAGTTTGGGGATGAATCTCTCCATCGTTTTGCAAACTATCTTTCAAATTAGAAAAAAATGAGGATAAGAGGCTTTCAAATTCTAATATTGATTCAGAAGAGCATTCAATAATGCAGGATAAAGCCCCATTTCCACGAGTTCTTCTTTCGGCAAATGGCCATAATCTTACCAAACGTCTTTCTANAACTCGGAAATTAGACAAATGAGATATTGAATTTATTANATCATCAAANGTCGCAGTNGTACAGCCATAATCAGGNGTGTCTGTATCATCTAACCCAATCCAAATTCGGGTTATTTCAAGATTCTCCAAATCTAATCACCTAAAATTTCAGAAATGACATCATAAATACCAATTTCAGGATTACACCTAATTCCTTTAACTCCGAAATTAAATGCTGCTCTCATATCTACATCTCTNTCCCCGACCATNACTGATTTTGATTCNTCATGTNTATCNTTCCAATCATTATCAAATCTAAGATTAATATCAATATTTTTTTCNGAAGCTGAAATAATTTGCCTACCTGCTTCAAGCATTCCAGGATTTGGTTTACGCGCCCAAGCACCTTCCCATGGAGCGTAAGGGCTATAGAGAATCAAATCCAAGTGAGCATTAGAATTTTCAGACAGTAATAATTCTCTCAACTTTGCATGAATGCTATGAAGAGTTTCATCTGACCATAACCCTCTACCTATCGGAGACTGGTTTGTCACCACACAAACTCGGAAACCAGATTCTCTTAATGCAGCCACTGAATCAGCAGTATTTGGAAATACCACCAACTCTTCAGGAGAATTTATGTAATTTTCTGAACCAATATTAAGAACACCGTCTCTGTCAAGATAGGCTATTTTACCGTTCCAAACCCCATTAGGTAATGGTAACAAATCTAAAGGGGAGTCGAGTTCAGCACCATCTCTTTTAGGGATAAGCATAAATTCACAAACCATGATGAGACTTAATTGCTTCTTTGACAATATGGTTAACTATCAATTGAATATCTTCAATTCTCTCCATTGATTGAGTGGGAGCAACTAGAGCAACATCTACTAGATCAACAATCATTCCACCTGATTGACCATTGTAGTTTCCAGTAATTGCAGCAGTTCTACAACCATTCTCTTTTGCATAAGTTACTCCATTAATCACATTAGGAGAATTACCAGACCCAGTGTACGCAACTACCAAATCACCATCTCTAATGAAAGTAGACAATTGCCCTACAAAAACATTTGAGTAATCAGTATCATTTGACCAAGCAGTAAACGAAGAGATATTATCACTATGGGCTATTGTTCTTAATTTGAGTTCTTTTGACCAATCACCAGCACTATGAGAAGGAGTTGCAGCACTTCCACCGTTACCTATGAAATGTACACTCCCGCCTTCTTGACGTGTTAGTTCTACAACATTCCAGAATGCTTCCAAAGAGGCGATGGGAATATTATCAAGAGTGGTCTTCAAATCACTGATATATGAGTTCGCAAAGTCAGAAAAATCGAATCCCATTGTAGAACCCCGGGTGTACGGATGAGGGCATCCTATTTACGAGTTGAGCGTAGTAGGGATGACAATGGAAGAGCCAATCGGACNCCTTGTCTCTGGTTTTGGAGAGGTTATTGGAGTAAATCCTATGGCTTTAGAATTGGCTATAATTATGATTGGTGCTTTATTTTTAGGCCTCGGATTTCATAGGCAAAATATTCAAAAATCACGTTATTTAGCTGCAATCGGCTGGATTTTTATGGGATTATATTTTTATTTACAATCGGGATATTATGTCGAAATATCAGACCCAGTTTTGGTATTAATGACTGCCAGTGCTTTACCCGGAGGTGTTGCATTAGCTATCTGGGAAATTAAAAATGAAAAAACGCCAGAGGCTTTACAATGGCTTAGAGGTTGTTTCACTTGGGCTGTAGTGCCATATTTTGTGATTTTTAGCGTACCATATCTAAATATGGCTCTAATTCAATTGACAGCAGAAAGTGCAGAATTAATGTTAGAATTCTGTGGCCTGGGAAATTACCATATCGGAGAAATGATGGTTGCTCGTGACGGCGTTCCAGACGTCCCTGTTTCTGAATGGGATGGAAATAAGTGGATACTCACAGAGTCACTGGCCAAAGAGGGATTCTATGTCCAATTTTTTGATTCCGACGGCAGAGTAATTGTTCAATTCATTATGGCTTGTTCCGGACTACAATCAATGATAATTTTCGTAGGAGCCATTGGGGCGTTAAGTTCTGTTTCATGGAAAAGAAGAACGAGGGGGCTTTTGATAGCATTGCCTACAATTTATGTATTGAATATGTTCAGAAACGCAGGTATTGTGTGGCTAACTGAAAGTTATCCAAACTGGTCACTAATGGGTATTGAAATGTTTGATTTCACACATAGTTATGCAGCCAAAGCAATTTCATTATTTGCTATGTTCCTTATGGCCATTGCACTATTTGATTTACTGCCTGAACTACACAAACATATTATGAAGATTCTAAATCCAGTATTCGATGTTGCAGAAAAAATTACTGGTACGAGTAAATCATCTTGAACGAAGTTGTTCGTATAATTTTCCAGTTAGGGGCATATCATGCTCCCATGCGAATTCCTTCATCACTCGCAATGCTTCTTTTTCTAAGTCCGAATCACCTACGAAATCTGTTACTTCAATGGCCCCATCTTTAGTATTAGCTTTGAAAGCAGCAATCGGTTCTTCTTTGTGGAATACCATGTAAGCTGAGCCAAAACCAAATCTTTCCCTAAGAAGGCTACCAAAATAGTGTATTAGCGGATCAGATGGTGGAACCACCAAATCTCTCGTTTTTCTTATTCCTTCGAGACCTTCTAAAATATCTTGCCTACCCCAACAAATATCCTGTAAATCATCAACTAAGAATCCCTTTATCAAAGTCCCATCCGATTCAAAATCATGCATGACATCACTAATTTCTTCTGCAGAAAAGGCAGATCCAGCTAATCTTTCTACTTGTTTCAAAGAAATTACTGGGTACTCACTCACCAAATCTCTAAGATAATTTGACTTGATATCCCATAAATCACTATTAGAAATTGGTGCTACTGTCTTGAAGCCACCTCTGTAATCTTGTATCAAATGACCGCTCCTGACTAATGGAGATATTAACTTCCTGAATTCGGCTCTTTTCATAGCATGTCTTTCCATAAAAATTCCTGGATCGTGATGCTCTCTGAAAAATTGAAGTATGTCTTCATCATCTTCATTGGATTGCAGGTTACGTATTGTTAAAAGCCTCTCAAAGTGTTTTTTTCTTCCCCAAACTAAGTGCCCTCGTAAGTTTGTACCCTGAGATAATTGATGAGCAGCAGCCATAGCTTTCAGATTAACTCTAAACATCTCACAACGGCCTCTGAGTGCGAAATCATCTCTTAATTCATCCATCGTTTCGAGAGCAAGTGTTTCGTTTTCATGCCTGGAATTTTGATGTAATCTGTGATTATAAAACAGCATCCTATTGACTTCTTGCCTTGACCTAGGCTCTACAACTCCACCACGGATATATCTCTCACCATCGCCCATTGAAATGAAACCTAATTCTGCAAGAATCTTCTGAATATTTTCATCGCAATCATGAACTGGTATGGAATTGAAAGCATGGAGAACTGAAACATCAACAAGTCTATCTCGATAATTTACCAATAACTCATCAAATGTTTCCTTGAATTCATCTAAGTATGAATGAGGGATATTGATATCTTTAATTTCAAGATAATCATTAACTACAAACATTAAGATTCTGCCAATTGGATCTACTCCCTTGAAAACTGGATGATACCAACCTTGCTTCAAAATCAATCTAACTTCTTGAATAAAACGACTACAAAATGGATCAGATTGAGATAATATTCTCATTTTCCTATCTTCTAAAACTGGTTGAAGCAATAACTCAGCGTCTTCTTTAGAAGCATAATAATCAGTTGGATCTGGTTGAAGGGCAACTATTCTCCTAATCTGTTTAGAGTTATCTAAGTCTCTCAAGACTTCGGCTAATTCTTCTACCGGCCTACTGACATAGAATCTCAATGTATGCAGTCTAACGGGACCTATGGCCTCAATTAACTGCTTTACAGAATTTGCAAAATCTAATGGCTCTACGACATCATGGATTTTATGGAAGACTGCCAAAGAACGTTTTCTATTGGGTAAAACCAGATACTGTTTGGCAACTAATAATTGTCTTTCTAAATTATTTAATGCACTCTTCAAACTTCTTTGGATATGAGCATTCTCTTTTCCTTTGGGATATCCGTCAAATAATTCTGCTCGAGATAGGCCGCCAGGAGTAATTTTGTCTAGTAATTCCTGTTCCAATGCACCAATCCAGGGCTCACCTCTGAGACCTAAAAACATCGGGATATTATCTTTAGAAGTATATCCTACTCTGTTGTGAAGTAAGCGTCCATTGTAAATATCTGAATCGTGCTTAATGTCTTTCCAATCTCTAAAACGATAATTTTTCACACGATGCAATAACTCATCCCTTCTTTGCACAAGAGTCAAACTTTGAATTGCCTGAGAAGGTTCTTCATATTCTTTGAATGATTTTGCAAGAAGATGATTCTGAAGTGTTCGATAGTCAACAACTTCTACACTCCCTCCAGTTATTCTATACTCATCGACCCTGAGAATATATTCCCCCTCATCAGTTTGAGTGAAGAATCCGATAGAAACTAGATTTTTCATCTCTAATTCTTGTAAAACTGCTTCAACTTGAGCTTTAGGGAAAGGTAGTCTTGAACTAAGACTATCTGAAACCTGAGGCCCCTCTGAACCCAACATATCAAGTAATTTCATCCTTAAACAATCTTGAGGATCTGATAAATTCATTTTCTTCAATTCTTTTGGCTCAAATTCACTATCATAATCTACGCCTATTTGGTAGGTTAAGCCACCAGTGTATAGTTCTCTAATATCATTAGCTTCAGAACCACCAGCCACTGCTAAACATCCTAGTGTTCCGTGAACATTTGCCATTCTCATAGAAAACCATTTATCATCTATTTGTTCATGTCCAGTACCTTGGACTCTAGTGATTAATCCCCTTTCAGATAGCTCTCTTACCCATTCTTCTACTACTGCTATGTCAATATTTTTTAGTTTATGTTCGTAAAGTGGGTTAGACATACTTCTATTCAAACCACCACCCATATCCATCAATCTCAAGAGACCTTGGGCATTTCTTGGTTCAGATATTTTCGACATATAATATTCAGATATTTTTGATTTATCTAAGTCAGTGGCTAATGAACGTGCACCCAGTAATCGCCTCAGTATCTCAGGATCGACATCCTTGATTAGGTAGGCTCGAGTCCTGAGGGATAATAAGTCTTCAAATGAAGACATGAATAATGTCATACCTAGAGGAGAAGGCATTTTGACTCTTCTATGGACAATTCGTACATCTTCACTATCCATTCGATTGATGAAAATTTCTAGTTGCGCCATATCTAGATCAGCATGAAGAATCTCATTCATTGTTTCACGAATTAATACAGAATCTTCCATTTGTCTGTGCTTCTGCATAATCTGCTCTGCTCGCTGCTGAAATTGCTTAGGACTGACTTCTTCAGCACCTATTCTTCTTGGATTAAGCATACTTCTGCTTGATATTTCTCTAAACCTCTTTGCAAACAATTGAGATTCCATCATATGCTTCTGTAACACATCTTTACTGTTTCCTTGTTTGAAAATTTCGGGGATTAAAGAAATCTCCACCTCATGACTTAACTTAATCATAAATCCATTCTCATCGAAGGAAAGTTCATGTACAATTATATTATCATTAGTTGCAATTCCTGCAAAAAGATGGCCAAGAGCGAGATTAAATGCCCTTCCTCGACAAGTGGTGACAATATATGTAGGGAGTGGAGCCTCTACTTGTTCTACCAAAATCAAGTCATTACTAGGTACTTGGAATGTCGTAGCAACATGCTCTTGGAAAAATCCAGAAACTGCATGAGCAACTGGTCTATTTAACCCTAAGATATCTGTGAATATAGTCATTGGATCTTTTTCTAAACGAGCATATGTGGCGACTTCTTCTAGTAATTCCAACACTTCTTGACTTAATTCATGAGTTCTACTATTTGCTTCTCCTGTCCATGATGGTATAGTTGGACGATATCCGGTGGCAGGACTCACATTGACCCTAGTTCCTCGGATACTGCTAACTCTGTAAGTAGAACCTCCTAGTAAGAACACATCTCCATTTCTGAGACTTGATACGAAACTTGATGATAATTGACCAACCATTGTCCCATCTGAGGTGAATACTAGATAGTTATTATTAGGAGCAATTGTACCAATGTTTGTGTAGTAAATCATCTGTGCAAAACCACGTTTACCAAATTTATTATCTTCCCAATCTATCCAAATTCTACGTTCATCTTCTAGTAGATCTAGAACCTCTATGTAATCATCATAAGGAAGATTCCTATAAGGCCAAGAGGCAGAAGCTAAATTATATGCATCATCAATATCCCATTCTTTAATAATGGAAAGACCTATTAAAAATTGAGCTAATACATCAAGACAATTCTCAGGGAATTTTAGAATATCCATAGATCCTCTTAGAATACCTGTTTGTAAAGCCACTAACTCTAGCAAATCATGAGGAGATATTGGTAAAAATCTTGCACGTGGAAGGCCACCTACTTGGTGACCCGCTCTACCTATCCTTTGTAGTGCGGTTGCGATACTTCCAGGTGAACCTACTTGAATAACTAAATCAACAGAACCGATATCTATTCCCATTTCTAAGCTACTTGATGAAACTACACACCTTAGATAGCCATTCTTAAGGCGCTGTTCGACATCCAATCGTATTGCCTTATCCATCGAACCATGATGGCCCTCAACACCCAATAATCCTGCGATTTTTAATTTTTGAACTACTGTTTCAGTCATATTTCTTGTATTTACGAATACTAAAGTCGTTGTGTGTGCTTCTACTAATTCCTTAATCCGATCTACATTATGGTCTAATATTTCCTTAATTGGAGTGGAGGCAAATCTTGGAGTGGGCAAAATGATATCTAAGTCGAGGTCTCTGGAACCTGAAATTTTTGCAATGGAAACTTTTTGAGGATCTTTGTCGCTATCACGACTATCAGATGCAACCAAATACTCTGCGACCGCATCCAAAGGTTCCATTGTCGCGCTGATTCCAATTCTTTGGACATCAGAATCAATTACAGAATCCATCAATGCTAAACTCAATGAA
>PCAW01000061.1:0-51396 GCA_002730775.1 Methanobacteriota archaeon
CGTTACTGTGCAGATCGTTTGTGTGTCGGTGCGGATTCAGGAAGGGTACACTTTGTTGCTGATGGTTCAATATTAACTAACTCATTATACGATGATTCATTCTACTCAGGGGTCGATGATGTTGTCCCTTCAAATGATAATAGAAAGTGGGCATTAGATGTAATTGCTGAATCTTTATTGATTGGGAATTCTAGTGCTAAAAGTTCTTCAAATGCAATTGTTATTTTTGATGAATCTAGACATCAACAGCCTACATTGTTTGGCGATACATACAATTTAATGTATTATCTTTTAATTTACTTTACTAATGACTGGATGGCTATGTTGTTACTTTTCCTTGGTTTATTCATTACTTTAGAAGCGGTTCTAATCCGTAAGGAGGACCCTGAGAATTGGCGCCATGTATTTAGAATAATATACTATGGTTTTGGTGATGCTAGAAGGTACGAGTATTATCAGAAGCCAGAAAAAATAAGGCAGGTTTTATTGACAAGAATTAGAAATTTAAATACACTCTCAAGAGAAGAATTTGATGCACTTCCTGCAGCAGAGTTACAAAGAATGATTGATGATCAAGTATTAACTAAATTCATATTTGAAGATCGCAGGTACAAACCAGATGAATTGGTTGGTATAGTTAAGAGAATCAAAGAGTGGGGCTCAACCAGTTCTGAGGAGGAGGTCGAATATGTGGACTCGTAAAGCGGCTATCCTTCTCACAAGTGGAATAAGCTTAATTTTGATAGGTATGATGATTTCAAACTTCCAACTGATGATTGTGGGTTTGACTTTCATATCATTTTTAGCAATTAATGGATGGGTTGAGGGCCATTCAGATTTAGAAATTAAAAGAGATGTTTCAGCAGTTAATGTTTACAAAGGAGACGACATTAATGTTGTATTAACGCTTACAAATAAGTCATATCGTCGTACACAGCAGTTAGAGGTTTTCGATAATGTACCTCATGAGATGAAAATGAGAAAAGGAATAAATTTAATGAGAATGAATCTAGGTCCTGGGCAGACTGCAACAATCCGCTACACAGTCCGTTGTCCATTAAGAGGCCACTACACAATAGGGCCAACGTCTATCAGGTACAGAAATACATTCAATTTATTTGTTTCTGAAACTAGCGTTGGCGATAGATCTGATATTACTGTATTCCCTCAAGTAAGAGATGTAGAAGAAGCTTTGATTCGGTCAGATGTGCCGAAAATGTATACGGGAGCTACAACCCTAAAAACACCTGGTCAAGGTATGGAATTTTATGCTTTGAGAGAATATTTTCCTGGCGACTCTTTCCGTTCAATTAATTGGAAAGCTTTTGCTAGAACAGGGGAATTAATGGTAAATGAGAAAACCAGAGACGCAGTAACCGACGTTTTCATTATTCTTGACACTCGTGATGTAGCAAGAATTGGAACAGTCCTAAAGAATCCGTTAGAAATGGGTACTGTAGCCGCAGCTTCAATTGCTAACTATTTTATAAAGAGAAGAGATTCTGTATCCTTGGTTACCTATGGTGAAAGAATGGATTTTCTTCCTCCTGAAACTGGAGATAAGCAGCATTATAAAGTTCTAAGTCAATTAGCCGCGGTCGAATCAAAAGGTAGTATGCCTTTGCAAGCAGTGACTAATGCTCTATCTCCACGAATCTCTCGAGGTTCTCCAGTATTTATCATTAGCAGCCTTGAAGGAGACGGTACTACTTTGTCGGCAATTAGAAATCTTTCAGGTAAGGGTCATGAAGTAATTCTTTTATCACCTAGTAGTATTGATCTTGAAAGGCTTGTAAGTAGGATTCCAAGAATGGCCTATGAGGTATTAAAACTTGAAAGACAGAATCGATTAACAGCGATTTCAGGCTACGGTGCTAAAGTAATAGACTGGACGCCCAGTGTTGAATTGTCTCAAGCATTATTACAAATCAGGACAGTCTAGGGGTGATTAAAATGGCAATGGATGCAGTACCCGAATCAAAAACTCTCCATATTACAAAATTACGTTTTAGATGGCAAGTGCTACTATTACAAACTTTATCTACAATTTCACTATTATTATTAATGCGTAAAATGAGTGAGTTGTACGGCGAATGTTCTGAGAAGTTTGTGGCAAATTCTGGAACTGAAGGGTGGTGCCCTGCATATGAACATACCAGAGGATTGAGATGGATGGATTCCAATGGTAATACAATTCTCCCTGATTTTATTACTGGAATCAATGAAACTGGTTTTGATGCATTTACTATGCCTTTACTTCTTTGTTTTGTTTTGACCATATTATGGGTATTTGTCCTAACACGTGGTGAAAGATTACAGCTAATTATCAAAAGAATATTTAGTGCAATAATGGCATCTTGGTTCCTTCTTCCATTTCTTATTTCTTGGTTGATAGGGATGGTCTCAAATGGTGCCTACCTACCAATAGGAAATGCCGATGACCAATATAATCATATTAATTTAGTACTGGTACCTTTTGAATTTTTCTTTGAATTAGTATTCTTTGGAATAGTTTTCGCTCCTATTCTTGTAGGCTTAATGGGCATTTGGGGTTTGTCGAAAAGAATGATTACTTGGGCCACTGGCTACTTTTTGATGATAATTGGCATCCATGCAATGTTAACATTTGAAGGAGTAACTTCAGCAGTAGATGTTGGTTTGAAACCTCTATCTGCTCAGATTGGTGAAGCAACATTATTTGGAGGTTTAATATCCCCATTAGGATTTGATTTACTTACCGTGGCCATACTAATATTGGTATTCTTAGAATCAGGATTAGCAGTAATAACAAACCTAGAATATACCTCAGTACTTCCTGAAGTTTCAAAGAAGGATTCAGAGTATATCAATCAATTTAATAACATCATTAACGGGCATTTAATCCATTTGTTCGGCATAATGATTGTTGTAAGTTTCACTACTGCAATCGCTCTTGAATTCGATGATTTCTTGATTTCATTTGTTGGCATCCTAGAAGGTTCTCAGTGGTCAGGCCAAGTAAAAGAATCATTGGAATTACAATTAACCTATGGTAAAGTAATTTCAGCGTCATTATTCATGATTGTTGTTGCAGGGGGGCGATTTGTAATCCCTTGGCAAAGAATCACCGGAGTGATCGAAACAGGTCTTTCAAGAATAAGGAATTAACTCAGTCGTAAAATTTTGTGGAAAGTACCCCAGAAAATAATAATCACAATCAATTGAACAATTACTAAGATGAAATTATTCGCGATGCCAACTAATCCTAATAATTCTATTATCTGTTCTTGGAAAAAGATAGTCATAATAATCGTACTAAGAATTAAGAAACGATGTAACCATGGCCCAAATTTACTCGTTATATTTTCTTTTTGATTGGGTAGAGGCAGGGACCCATTCATGCCCCTATCAGGAGCACCTAGGTCATCAATCCATCGATTAATCACTATCTTTGACTCGTTGGGTTCAAGCGCAGAATACTTGACGACACATCATGAACGGCGGGCTCTCAATACAATCTTGTAGTCAATGTAGAGAACCGTCCATTCTTTTTCAAGAGTATAGTGGACAACATTTGTGTGGCAAACATCTAGCATTGTCAATAAGGAAACGAGTGGCTAAAGAAATACGCTTACAAATAGATTTACCTAAAGATGCTCGACATGCAGATGGTACACCCTTCAGAATCTTTGTAGCGATTTCAGGTGGTAAAGACTCAGCAGTGTTACTCAGTATGCTTGTTGATATTATAGGTCAAAGAAGAGATGTAGAAATTATCTCTGGCTGTATCGATGAAGGAATAGATGGTTATCGCTCTCCATCACTTGAATTGGCAAGAGAACTTGCCAAATCTCTGGATATCAAATTTGAAACATTATCTTATGAGGAAATTGGCTATGATAGAATGGATAATGTGGTAAAGAAGATGGACATAATTGGAGAAAACAATCCTGATGCTAAGGGTATGATGCCATGTTCTTACTGTGGTGTTTTTAGAAGACAAGGAATTAATGCTTTAGCAGAGAAAGTTGGAGCAGATATTATGGCTTTAGGGCATAATCTAGACGATATGGCTCAATCAATAGTAATGAATTTTCAGAAAGGAAATATTGAGAGGTCAGTAAGATTAGCCCCTCATACTGATGACCCAATTGAAGGACTTGCTCCTAGAGTAGTTCCTTTACGTTGGATTCCAGAACAAGAAATTCATGCCCATGCTATTTTTTCTAAATTACCTATTCACCATGGAGATTGCCCACATGCACCAGGTGCAATGAGGCAATTAAGTCGTAGAATTATTGCTGATATGGAAACAATGACGCCAGGTTCAAGGCATGGATTATTACATTCATTAGATCAGATTCGTAAATTATACAAAGAAGTTAATCCTGTTAAATCAGAAATAAAGAATTGTAAGAAATGTGGCGAAATTACTAGTAGAGAAATATGTCAGGCTTGTACAATGAAACGATGGTTGGAAGAAAATTAAATTATATAATCTACAATTTCATCTATGTTTTGATTCTTTCCACAATAAAAGCATCTTATCTTCATAGGTTCTGCTGAGATAATTTTTAGTTTATGTGGCAAAGGCTCGCGAGGACTTTGTGTAATACAATTTGAAAAAGAGCATCTTACGATATTTATCAATTCTGTGCCTAGTTCAATAGTTCTTTTTTCTGCTACATGGTAATTTCGAATAATTGCGACAGATGCTTTAGGAGCGATCAGAGCCAAGCGGTCTAATTCTTCCTGATTTAACTCTCGGTCTTCAATTTTCAAAACATCTTTTCTCCCCATTTTCCCACTAGGTACGTTCATTACCATGGAAATTGGGTTAGATCTTCCGACATCTAATCTCAACATCTTCAGCACTTGTAATGCATGCCCTGAGGGGATGTGATCTATTGCTGTACCATTACAAATTGCAGTAACGCGCCTCATTTCACTCATTTGTTCACCTTCTTTGGAATTTTTATCCCTAGGCTTCTGCACAATAAAGCCATTCTAGTAGGGACACCATTGAACGCCTGTTGGAAATATCTAGCATGTTTTGTTGAGTCAACACTGGCATCTAATTCATTTACTCTCGGTAGTGGATGCATGACTATCATTCCAGCCTTCGCGCCCGATAAATCATCTTCAGTTAACTTATAAATTCCTGCTACTTTGATGTATTCATCTTCGTCAGGAAATCTTTCTTTCTGTATTCTCGTCATATAAATTACATCAGCAGAATCAATAGATAATGACATTTCTTCTGTTTCATTTATTTCTCCGCCATGACTTATCAAATCTGAAACAATTTCATCAGGCATCCTCAGTGATTCTGGGGAAACAAGTGTAATTTTAGCTCCAAATCTAACTAATGCATGAGACAAACTATGCGTTGTTCTTCCATATCTAAGATCTCCTACCATCATCACATTCAACCCCTCAAGACTGCCGTGTGCTTCTTGGATTGTAAATAAATCTAGCATTGTTTGTGTTGGATGATTTCCGGCACCATCTCCTCCATTCAGGATTGGTATATCAACTGCATCTGCACTATATTGCGCGGCTCCTTGGTTCGGATGCCTGATGACGGCAATATCTGCATATCCATCTACCATCTGCATGGTATCATACAAGGTTTCACCTTTAGCCACAGAAGATCCAATAGAACTTAGATTCAGAACCTCTCCTCCTAATCTTTTCATTGCAGTTTCAAATGACATACGAGTGCGTGTTGAATTTTCAAAGAAAAGATTCCCTAAAACTTTACCTTGAAGTAAAGGTAAGTACACATCTCCTTTGGCAACTGGCAATAAACTTCTTGCATTGTCAAGGACCTGCAAAATCTCTTCATTTGTTAGATCGTCCATCGTAATAAGGTCGCCCATACTCATTCCCTTAATCAACCGCGTTAGAAGTGGGTCATATGCATTGCCCTCTAAGCATAACCTTTGATGACCGTATTCCGCTGTCTTGATGAGTAATGAATTACCCCCCTCATCCTGATGATAATCAGTCGGACACCTGTTCGAGTCTCATTTTGTGGTGGTGGAACCGACTTAGATTGGTTCTCACTTTCTTCTGAAAAAGGTGGAATGGTTACATCTATAGCTATTGATAGATACATTCACGTAACAGTGAACAGGCGTTTTGATGAAAGAATTAGACTGTCTTACTCAAAATTAGAAATTGTAGATGATTTCGAAGATCTTGAACATGAACTAGTGCGAGAATCAATGAGAATGACCGGTGTTACTTCAGGCGTAGAAATTACTACAATAGCAGACATTCCATCTAGAGGGACTGGTTTAGGTTCTTCTTCTGCAGTTACAGTAGGTCTACTTAATGCATTACATTGTTTCGCTGGTAGGGATGTTCCTGCATCTCAATTAGCATCTGAGGCTTGTGAAATTGAGATTAAAATTCTTGGCCAACCTATAGGTAGGCAAGATCAATATGCCGCATCCTTTGGCGGAATAAATTCAATTCAATTCTGTTCAGATGGTAATGTTATTGTAGATCGAATAAATATTTCGGACCAATTAAAATCAAGATTATCCGAAGAGTTCAGTCTTATCTATACGGGTCATAGCCGCTCAGCCTCTGCTGTTTTGTCAAATTCTGAAGAAGAGGGTAAATCAGCTATTGAAAATCTTATTCGAATTAGAGAACAGGCAGACGAAGCTAGAGAATATCTTTCATCAGGTGATTTTTCAAATCTTGGTAATCTTCTTAATGAAGCATGGTTGATGAAAAAAGGAATCTCTCCAAATGTCAGTAACCATTTCCTTGATGAAATGTATAGCCGTATCATGTATAATGGTGCTAATGGTGCTAAATTATTAGGTGCGGGTGGAGGAGGTTTTTTCCTTGTTCATGGTGATCCTGAAGTTCGTGAAAAACTACAATCTGAGTTCTCTTCCGAACATAGAATTTTGCCTTTGAATATTGATTATGACGGTTCATCAATTATTTTTAATGATTCAAGAGTGTGAAATAATGAACAAAAATGTATTGCCATTTCTACTTTTTTCCCTAATCATTTTCAGTTTGGGCAATGTTTCTGTTAGCGCTACAAATGATCGAAATATAGATGATGGAATATTCCACTCTTCAATAATCGGGTATTCTAAGTTGGTAATAGAAGACGATATAAAAGTTAATTCACAATTCAATGCATCTTGGGAGTCTTCTATAAATCTCTCAGATCAGATTGGATCTGATCTTCTACAGAACTCAGAATTAGGTTTAAGGGCTCAAATTGATATTCATTTAGGAAATTCAGATGGTTTTGTCGACTCTAATGAATCAGAATTATTTGATCAATTATTTCGTATTGAAAGGAACTGGACTAATTCCGAAAGTGGTGGTTGTTGTATTTTCGACTATAATCCTCTATATTCGAATCAAGGTATTAATTTGATTACATCTAAAGTGATAGTGGGCCCAATAAATTTAGAAAATACATCATGGGGTTGGGAAGAATCAACCGATTTGATAGGCCAAACAGATAGTCGTTTCACCAGAATTATTGACTTTCCAAGAGTAGGTGCATTTATTGAAGAAGTTCCTTTAATGGTCTTTCTCCCAAATGATTGGGAATACAAGTATAGTGCTATGGGAGAAATATTTTCGGGGAAACCAGGTGAGTTTGTCGTGAATCGTTCCGAAGCAAATGTGGCCAGCAATATCCGAGTAACAATTTCAAATAATCAAATACCTAACGCTTTAGGTTACAGAACTTCAACTGCTGCAATGATTACTCTAAGTTCTAACACTGTGTACCACGGTGATTGTGAAGATAGCAGCCTAGATAATAATCAACAATGGTGGACATTATCCAACAATGGAATTATTGTGTTGACACATTTTGGTGACGAAATAAGTTTTATTTCTCAGGACTATGGTTTTCAAGAAGGAGATGTTGCTAGTATAGTAATGCATTGTAAAGATTGGTTTAATGTTACAAGTACGTGGTATGATAATGTAGTAATTGATTCTATATTTCCTGTTTGGGAATCCGTAATTTCTTATATTAACGAAGAAAATGAAAGGATAATTTTAGATAACAATCAATCAATTACCGTGAAATCAGATACAAGTATTTCATTTAATATTTCAGCAAATGATCCTAATTCTGAATTGCCTGTGAATATTAAAATCATCTCAAATAAGACTCCTAATTATATTCATAGAAACGATGACAAACTTATTTTCTCGGATGTATTTTATCAGAATAGCGATTCAAATGGTCTTCATCTCAATCTATCTGAACGTCATAAAGCTAAATCACCTACATCATGGTCAGTTAATCTAACAATTTCTGATGATGCTGGAAACACTATTTTTAGCGAGTGGGACGTAATTGTATTGGATGGTACAGGGCCAACAATTATCCCTGATTTAATAATTAATAATCAATCGATTTCATCTAGTAATCTCGCTAGAGATGGTGATTTAATTACGATTTCTTTGCAACAATCTTTCGATGATTTAGATTCCATAAATGAAACTTTTTGGTCCCTATCAATTGATGACGAGCAGATTGTCAATAATGTAAGTATGAATGAAATAGATAAAATGATTCTCGGACCATTTACTTCTGGAACTCATATTTTTAGTATTGATGCATATGATTCTTCTTTGAATCATCAAAATCTTGCTTTNGGTTTAGCNATTTCTCCAAATTTTGGNATNGATATCGAATTAATTTCTACTGAAATTAAGGGTAAATTNGTAGANGGAAANACGGNCTTATTNTCTGCATCNATGCAAAATAATAGAGCATCNTCAGGTTCTGGGCAGTTTTGTGTAGACAGCCANTGTGGNCCNTTTGTTNCAGTTCCTGCCGCTAATTCTAATGGTCCNGGNTACTTTGATGTGGAATTGAGTCTTGAGTTAAGCAGTTCAACTCNAGTTAGTACATACTTCAAGTGGCAAATTGAAGATNCNGATGATGGTGGTCAAATAATTGTTAACTCTGAAGTTTCAATTGAACCATACTGGCAGAAGCCCCTACAAACAGTTATACTGGTTTTCNCCNTATTATCTGTATTTGTTTTTACCGTNAATCGCCTCTGGGGGATAGATTCTCAAAGNCCATAATNTGAGGCANTTATCCGCAGAACTCATGAGCCATGCCATATGGTGAAATNCTGTGATTCTACTACCCGACTACCCTGATCGTGTGATTCGNGAGCATAGAGTACGAGTTGAAAGAATCGCATTATCAGTTACTTTTTTACTGATATTTTCTGCATCATGGTGGTTATTTTCAGGTTTATTTGGTTCTCCTGAACTTTTATCTCGATTAGGTCCAATATCGTTAATATTTATTTCATCATTAGTTGTAATAGATTTNATTGACTATGGATTAATTNAGAAATCTAGGATAGGCGTTATTGCTAATATTTGTTATCCTACTTTGTTAGCATTGTCTATCTCTAATCTTAAATTTAATGATGTCTTAATTTCTGGTTCCATATATTTCTTAATGGCTNTTTTCCTATGGTTTNTTGCTAAGAAAAACCTCTCAATCACTCATTCATCTAGNAGATGGAGGGGGTTAACNAGCATTCTTGGTCTTGCATTCTCAGCATCAGTTATGTATTCTATTTCATCAGAAATACAAATTTATNTGATCGTTTTTACATGTATTCTAATCACCATGATTCCCGATTTGNTATCTAAGGATGAAAATCATAAATCNAGAAAAGATTTTATCAAGAAACTCGATTTAGTTGAGGAACAAGTCCTATTATTGCGAAGCCAAGGAATTTCTCTTGAGCAAGCCTCATCGATATTGAAGAAAGCGAGAGAAGATTGTTGGAATGAACCCGAGAAGGGTCTCACAGTAATTTTGCTCGCTGAAGAAGAAATTGAAAGAGTCAAAGCTTTGGCCAATGATCTAGATGATATTAAACAAGAAACACATCTTTTCATGAAGAAAGCAGAATCAATCGCTCCCGGAGTTCATGGTCCAAGGAAAGCATTTGAATCTGGACAAAAAGAATCCGATTTCGGTTCATTAAGAGAAGCAGAAATTCTTTTCCGACTTTCAAAAAAGAGATCAGAGATAATAATCCAACATTGGCAAAATGCAATTGATGAAATAGCAAGCGCAGAAGGATTAATTTCTTTTGTAAAGGGTATCACATTAGACTCAATAAATAGTATAATTGATTCTGCTAAGGANGCACTCGAATCAGAAAATCCAGTAGAAGCAATAAAAATAGCCTCNTCAGTTCCGGGCCATCTTGAAAGTTTGGAATCCACGACTACAGAGGCTAAAGAAGCAATTATTGAAGCTGAAAAAGCAATTCAAGAGGTTGAAGGTANCTTCTCAGTAANTACCAAAGAAAGGCTNNTAGAGTCAAAGGTTGCATTAGAATCNGGCNATTCTTCTCTTGCTAAGGGATTAGCAACAAGTATTCTCCGAGACATCAATAAGATGTCTGAATCAATGCAAAATGTACAACGAGGTCTTAGGCAGANNAAAAAACTAACTGCAGTTTTTCCTTCNGGTAAATCCGGTGATCAATGGAGAAATCAATTGGAAGATATTGAAACTAAAGTGAACTCAGAACNATGGGTTGAAGCATCTGANCTTCTAGAATTACTCACANAAAATCTTCAACAATATGAAAAATCAAGGTCAGAAGCTCTGGAATTATATTCATTTGTAGAAAGTGAGTGGATTGANCTAAGGAAAANACTTGATTCTTCCAATATCAAGGTTAATGACTCTATGCGTATGAATGCGGAGAGTAAACTTTCNGAATCNAAGAAGTTATTAGAAGAGGGTGATATAGATTCTACACTTTCTTCATTAGGGAAAACCGATGAAATTATGGAAAATCTTAGAAGAAGAATCTAAGATTTATTTTTCTCTGCACAATATGGGCAATAATGGTCTAATTTATAATTTTCAGATCTCCTCTCTTTTTTTGTAAGTGGTTCTCTACAGGCAAAGCACATTGAATATTCTGTTTCATTTAATTCGGTATCGACTGCTACTCTTTGATCGAAAACAAAGCAATCACCTTTCCAATAAGAACCGTCTGTTTGTTCAAAGTATCCTAAAATTCCTCCTTCTAGTTGTTTTATATTCTCAAAACCAGCATTCATCATCACTACTGATGCCTTTTCACACCTAATTCCTCCCGTACAATACATTACTATTTGTTTTGTTTTATATTCTTCAGGTAGATCAGAAATAGCATTTGGAAAATCTCTAAATGTAGATAAATTTAAATCTATTGCATTATCAAATATTCCGACTCTGGTTTCATAATCATTTCTTGTATCTAAAATAACTACATCTTCATTCTTATCTAGCATATTCTTGAATTCTTCAGGGGTTATATTTGGAGCAGTGAATTCAGATGGCCTGACCTCATCTAATCCTAATGCAATAATTTCTTTCTTTAGCCTTACGAGCATTCTTCGAAATGGTTGGTAATTAGTATAACTCATTTTTAAGGGAATATCTACAAATCTTTTATCAGATTCAAGGAATTCAATATACGAATCAATGGCTTCCTTTTTTCCAGCAAGAAAAAAATTAATACCATTTTTGCTTAGTAAAATAGTACCCTTAAGATTGAGCTTTTCACAAATAAATCTGAATGGCTGCCTTAGTTCATCTCTGTCATCCAAATCCACAAATCGATACCCTGCAATATTCACAATTTCTCTATTTTCCATTGCGAACCCTCAGTATTATTTTACCAATGATAAATCCTTACTTTTCGAAGAAATTTCTTCAGATAAATTTTCTAAGAATTCATTTAGGGGTACATCTTTGCATTGTTCACCACTTCTTGGTTCCCCTTTTCGATCTATTCTGATTGAAACAGTTCTTTGTTTTTGTTCATCTTCTCCAAGAATTAACATATATGCGGGGCGCATTTTTCTATGTATACGGATTTTTTTCCCAATAGTTGCGTCTGAATCATCCACAGATACTCTAACTCCAATGTCTGCTAAAGATTTCTCAACTTCCCTTGCATATTTTTTTTGTTTTTCTGAGATAGTAATTATTTGGATTTGCTTTGGAGACAGCCAAGTCGGAAAGTTCCCCGCCCAATGTTCTGTTAAGAATGCGACAAATCTCTCATGAGTTGATAGTGGTGCCCTATGAATTACAAAAACTTCACCATTTTCTTCCCCTTTTTCATCTTTATATGTTAATTGAAACCGCTCTTTGGCAGCAAAATCAAGTTGTATTGTTGACATTGATTCTTCTCTTCCTAACGCTGTTGTAAATTGAATATCAATTTTAGGTCCGTAGAATGCGGCTTCACCAATAGCTTCAACATAGGGTACTTCCAATTCATTCAAAATTTTTCTTAGATGGTCTTGTGTTGAATTCCAGTTTTCGGTTTGCTCGATGTATTTGTCAGTATTTTCAGGATCCCAAAGAGATAATCGGAAGTGATAATTCTCGAAACCAAATGATGAATAGTAGTCTTGAACCATTTTGATATTACTTGCAACTTCTTGTCCAACTTGGTCAAGAGTACAGTAGATGTGGGCATCATTCATCGATAGCATCCTAACTCTCAGTAGGCCGGCTAAAGTTCCTGACATTTCGTTCCTGTAAACTGTTCCATATTCTGCAATTCTCAATGGAAGTTCTCTATATGATCTCTTTTTGTTACTAAACACTAAATGATGCATTGGACAATTCATAGCTTTCAGATAATATGTTCCATCATCCATTTCCATAGGCGGATACATGCCTTCCGCATAATGTGGAAGGTGTCCACTGCACTCGAATAGTTCTTTCTTCGCTAGAACTGGAGTTGTAACTCTATCATAACCATATTTATCCTCAGTCTGTAAAGCATATTTTTCTATTTCTGATTTTAGAATTTCACCATTTGGCAGCCATACAGGCAATCCTTTCCCAATCATTTCATCTATCATGTAAAGTTCCATTTCTTTTCCAATCTTTTTATGATCTCTTTTACCCGCTTCCTCAATTTGTCTTTGTCTCTCTTTCAATCCTTCTTTACTAGCATAACACATGCCATAAATACGAGTCAGTGGTTCTCTATTCCTATCCGCGCGCCAGTAAGCTTGGCTTGTACTTGTTAATTTGAACCATCTAAGGTGGGATGTAGATGGTACATGAGGCCCTCTGCAAAGATCCACAAAATCACCCTGTCTGTAAGCGGTTGAACCAACTTCATTTCCAACTTTTTCATCCATAATTTCTATCTTAAATTTATTTTCTTTGAACAATTCTCTTAGTTCATTATTATCATACTCTTCTCTCCTAATACTAATATTTTCTTTTATAATTTGATTCATTCTTTTCTCTATATTTTTAAGATCATTGTCTCCGATTGGATTCATATGAAAGTCATAGTAGAATCCATGTTCAATTGGTGGACCTATCGTAGGTTTAGCTTCAGGAAACATCTCAACAACAGCCTGTGCAAGTAAATGTGCGCAAGAATGCCTGAGAATGTACAATCCTTCATCTGAATCACCCAAAATAGGTTCAATTTTACATTTCTTATTGACGATAAATGACATATCTCGTTGTTCACCATCAATATTTGCAGCGACAGCCCCGCTTCTTTTCCCATATACATTCAACAAGATGTCTCCGGCAGTAATTCCGGAGGCATATTCATGAGTTTCTTCATTATTGACTTGTACTTCAATCATCGACATACACTGGTCTCCGTAATTACTCCTGACACAACGATAATATGAATACCTTGCTGATTAATTTACAAATCAAAATGTTATTTCAGTGTAAATTGTGTTCCCGCTAAACTATTTACCATTTTCTTTATATCATTAAGAGAACCAATTACTGCTCTCTGCCCTGTTCGTTCAACAAACGTGCAAGCTGCCTCAACTTTCGGTCCCATTGAACCACTATCAAATGTATACTGGCTTATTTTTTCAGGCGTGGTTTTTGAAATAATTTCTTGTGAATCACCACCCCAATCAATGTATACTCCGTCAGTATCGGTAGCCATGATTAGTAAATCAGCATCCAATTCAAAAGCTAGTAAAGAACTTGCTTTATCTTTATCAATTACTACCTCAACACCTTCTAATTTACCGTTTTCTACATAAGATGTGGGGATGCCTCCTCCGCCAGCACATATTACTACAGTTCCCTTTTCTAATAACCAATGTATAGGTCTCAACTCAAAAATTCTATGAGGTTCGGGTGAAGGAACAACTCTTCTCCAATATTCTCCATCTCGCTTAATATCCCAGCCTTTATTTTTTGCTAATTGTTTAGCATCTTTCTCAGAATATACAGGCCCAATAGGTTTTGTAGGATTTGAAAAGGCTGGGTCTTCCGGATCTATTTCCACCATTGTTAGAATAGAAGCTATAGGTTTTTCAATTGGTAATAAGTTCCCCAATTCTTGCTCAATCATATAACCAATCATACCTTGGGTTTGTGCCCCTAAAATATCAAGTGGATACTCTTCAACTTCTTTGTAAGCCGCGGACTGTAATGAGAGTAGTCCTACTTGGGGACCATTTCCATGACTAATTACTACTTCATGTTCCTCAATAATTGGTGCTAAGGTTTTTGCTGCAATTCTTATATTTTCTCTTTGATTATCCGCTGTCATCTCTTCTCCTCTACGAAGAAGAGCATTCCCACCAAGTGCAATTACGATGCGCATTACAGTGAACCCATAGGCTGTATTGATATTAAGACACGCCCTTTGCGGGTGATATGGTGCGTATCGGACTAGTTGTTAATCCAGATGCAGGTTTAGGTGGCAGATTAGGGCTCAAAGGCTCCGATGGTCAAGCAAAATATGCACGTTCAATGGGTGCAAAAGATAGGGCGGGTCCAAGGGTAAGAGATGCATTAAATTATTTTAGTAAAATTTATGATGATAAACAAGAGGTTGAATGGTTCACAAGTAAAGGTAGAATGGGTAGTGAATGGATACCCGATGGAATATCAATAGGTAATTTTAATTTAATTCACGATTCTTCGGGAATTACAAATCCATCAGATACATTCGAGTTGGTATCCCTATTAATCGACTCTAATGTAGATTTGATACTATATGCCGGAGGTGATGGAACGACGAGAGACATAGTATCTAGTTTAGATTCTAACAATAAATCAATCTTACCTGTTATTGGTATTCCATGTGGCGTAAAGATGCATTCTGGATGTTTTGCTTCATCTCCTAAAGCAGGGGCCGAAGTACTTTCATCATGGATGAATGGAGAATTATTACTATCTAGCACAGAAGTTCTTGATTTAGATGAAGACAAGTATCGTAATGGCGAATGGGTAGTTAGATTGTATGCTGAGGCTAAAACACCGGCATCCCCAAGGTGGATGCAAGGTGCAAAAATGCGAGTGGAGGCGACTGGTGAAGAAGAGATTATAGAAGGACTTGCTGACCATGTTCAAGAGTTATTGATAGACGACCAGAGACTCATTATTTGGGGCTCAGGTGGGACATTAAGAACAATTTCTAATATGGTAGGATTTGAAGGTACAGTTTTGGGAATCGATGCTACATTAGGGGATAAGCAGATAGGAACCGATCTCAACGAAGAGCAGCTAATTGAAATTCTTTCTTCACATAAAGGTCAAGTGACTTTGCTTCTATCTCCTATGGGGGGCCAAGGTTTCCTTATTGGCAGAGGTAACCTACAACTATCTCCTAGAGTTCTAAGAAAAATATCGATTGATCAAATTTTAGGTGTAGTCACTCCTGCCAAATTAATTTCTGTTCGTCGTTTGCGAATAGAAACTGGGGACAAAAAATTAGATGAGAAATTTTCTGATAAAAAATATATGAAAGTACTACAAGGTTACAGAACTACTAGAGTTTTACCGATAATAGTCGATTGATTTAAATTTTTTTGCCTATTGAGGCTTTCAAGAGCCCCAAAAAAGGAGGGCTAGGCCTTCCAGGCCTAGATTTAAATTCTGGATGATATTGTGTTCCAACGTAATATGGATGATCTTCTAATTCCATAATTTCACATCTCTGGCCAGTTTCATCTTTACCTACATAGATTAATCCCGCCTTTTCAATTTTTGAAATTAATTCTGGATTCACTTCATATCTATGTCTATGCCTTTCATCGACATAAGATTTATTTCCATAAAGTCTTTTTATTTTACAGTCCTCTACTAAAAATGGCGTTGGTTTTGTACCCAATCTCATTGTGCCGCCCATATGTGTCTTTGATATCTCTGGCATGAATACTACCGCAGGCTGTGGGGTATTCTCGTCAAATTCTGTAGAGTTAGCATTTTTCATACCTAATACATTTCTACAGAACTCAATTGTGGCTATTTGTAATCCTAAACATACTCCTAGGTAAGGTATTTTATTCACTCTAGCATATTCTGCAGCCTTTATTTTCCCTTCTATTCCTCTAATGCCAAAGCCTCCTGGGACTAGTATTCCATCAGATATTTTTAGATTATCCCATGCTTCTTTGTATTTCTCAGGATTTTCTTGCTTTATTTTTTCATCTAAATTTTCTGCCTCAATCCAATTAATCTGAAGCTTACGATTTACTTCAAATGATGAATGTTGTAGTGCTTTGATGACGCTAAGATACGAATCAGAAAGTCCAGTATATTTCCCGACCATTGCGATTTGCACAACTTCGTTGAGATTATCTACAGTTTCAGCCATTTTTATCCAATCATCTAGCAGAGGTCTTGAGTCGGGTAAATCAAAACTTATTTGCTTTGAAAGTACATTACTAACTCCTTGCTCATCTAATAAAATTGGGATCCGATATATGTTTGATACATCATGAGCCGAAACAACTGCACCAGGAGAAACGTGACAAAAAGCCGCTAACTTTTCTCTTGTTTCATCATCTAATGGATTTTCGGATCTACAAACTAGAATATCGGGAATAATTCCAAGTCCTCTTAGCTCTTTTACAGTATGTTGAGTAGGCTTAGTTTTCTGTTCTCCTACTGGACCCATCACAGGGACTAAACTTACATGCACAAAGCAGATATTGCTTTCCCCAACTCTAAATTGAAATTGTCTTAATGCCTCTATGAATGGTGCACTTTCAATATCTCCGACAGTTCCTCCTAACTCAATTACGCAAGCGTCAGGAATATTGTTTGTCCCATCACTTGGTGTGTTTGATACTCTTTCAATCCATTCTTGAATTTCATTTGTTATGTGTGGAATTACTTGAACTGTTTTTCCTAAATAGTCTCCCTTCCTTTCTCTCTCAATTACAGATTTGTAGACCTTTCCAGTGGTGATATTATGATCTTTAGTGAGAGAGATGTCTAGAAACCTTTCATAGTTTCCTAAATCCAAGTCAACTTCGCCGCCATCATCTAAAACATAAACTTCACCATGTTCGAATGGTGACATAGTCCCTGCATCGCAATTGAGATACGGGTCAATCTTTACAGAAGTGACGCTCAGTCCTGCGGATTTTAGCAATACTCCGATACTACTCGCGGTTATACCTTTTCCAAGTCCTGATAGGACGCCTCCCGTGACAACAACATACTTCATTCAATCAACGGGGTTTGAAGCCAACATACCTTGCCTATCAACATTCCTTAGACTTACTCCAAAAACTATCTTTGCTAAGTCTAAGTATCTCCATCACTCCGGTCGACTATGGTTGTACATGAGGGCGGCCGAATATTAGTTACAGGAGCCCTTGGTCAAATTGGTACTGACTTAGTACAATCATTAAGGGATATTTATGGTTCTGACCATGTTATCGCCAGTGATATTAAAGAAAAAAAAGACCACCCGTGTATTCAAAACGGTCCATATACCAATCTAAATGTTTTAGATAAAGATGGAATTTTCCAACTAATAATCGAAAAGGAAATTAAAATCATCTATCATTTGGCTGCCATACTTTCCGCTAAAGGACAGGAGAATCCAGATTTATGTGAATTAATTAATGTAGAAGGAACGAGAAATATTTTCGAGGCAGCGAGAGAATTCGATTTACGTATTTTTGCTCCCTCTTCTATTGCTGTATTCGGTCCCGATGCACCCAAAAATGCACCTCAAATAACTCCATTAAATCCTACAACTAAATATGGGATGACTAAAGTCGACTGTGAAATATTAGGGATGATATATCATGAGACATATGGAGTTGATATTAGAGGGATCAGATATCCTGGACTAATATCTTGGAAGTCACCCGTTAGTGGTGGAACTACTGATTATGCCGTTGATATTTTTCATGCTGCACTTTCAGAAGATTCCACGTATGACTGTTTTCTCAGTGCCCAAACACGTCTTCCGATGATGTATATGGATGATGCAATAAGGGCTACAATATCATTGATGAATGAACCGATTGATTCTCTAAGTTCAGCACGTTGCGGGTACAATATTTCTGGAGTTTCATTCACCCCTGAGGAATTAGTATCAGAAATTAATAAGAAATTACCAAACTTTGTTTGTAGATATAAACCAGATATACGCCAAAATTATGCTGATTCTTGGCCTGATTCTATAGATGATCAGATATCAAGAAATGATTGGAACTGGAAATCAAAATTTAATCTAGAATCTATAGTAAATGAGATGCTTACCAACTTAAAATAATTTCAATTATCTTCAATTTGGTTACTCCAATCTGGAGTTTCAGGCCCCTTCTTTGCCCATAGTACATCGTCAATCCTTAAGATGCTAATTGCGGCTTCTGTAGCTCCTGAAATGGCATGCTCTGCAACAAATATTGGATCAAATATCTCTTCTTCAAACATATCCATAATTTCCCCCGAGTTTCCATTGAGGCCAATCCAAGGCCCACTATCTTCCTTTTTTGCTTGGGCAGCTGAGAGTGACAAAACAATATCTATCGGGTCATAGCCTGCATTTTCTGCTAGAGTACGAGGTACTATCTCAAGAGCAGCAGCATATCCTTCAATGGCCATCTGTTCTCTACCCGATTGTGTAGTTGCGTATTCTCTTAGTTGTCTAGCCAAGTGGATATGTGTTGCTCCTCCACCTGGTAGGATATTGCTTTCTTTGGTTAATCTATGGCTAACTCCCAAAGCATCGTCAAAAGCTCTACTTACTTCATCTCTAATTTCGGGAGTAGAACCTCTAATGACTGCAGTCATCGCACCGCCAAATTCTCCCTCTATCCTTGTATAATTTATCCCGCCGATATTTTCTTCGGAACGTGATGAATATTTTCCAATATCATCTTCCGTAATTTTTCTAATATCTCTAACCATATTTGTTTTTGTTAACCTTGATAACCTTTCAAGGTCTTCCCTTTCGAATCTTCTGTAGGCTGTAATTCCAGCTTCTGAGAGTATTGGAATTGCTTCATCTGCTATCCCATCTCTAACTATTAGTAAATCTACATTTAAATTTTCAAGACGATCGATAATTTCTTTAAGATATTTCTCGTTACGAGTTTGAAAGTCCTTTAGTACCCCTAATTCATTAATTTCAATCTGGGCATCCAAACTTAATTTTCTTTCTTCAATCCCTCCGTCAATTATTGCAACCTTACCTCCTTTAGAAAAAGTTGAAGTATTTCCAATAAGTTTTGTTTTTGCTAGGAGTAATGCAGGTAGTAATTCACTATCTAATGCCCTACCTCCTGAAATTTGTATCCTTTTTATCCGTAATCGTTCTAAGTCTTTACCTCCTTCTTCATCAACCAGTGCTTCTGCTGCAATTAAGGAGATTTCAGTCAGATGTTCAGCTAATAAAGAATCTATTTTTCCTTGTAATGAGGTTTTAATAACAGATGCTTTCAAGTTTCTATTATCTGCCTCACGTGAAATTTTCTTGATTTCCTCTAATGCTTTTTTGTTAGAAATTCTGTATCCATTAATGATTATAGAAGGATGAATGCCTGACCTAACTAGCTCCAAGGCATTTTGTAGCATTTCAGCCATCAAAATTACTGTCGTAGTTGTTCCGTCCCTAGCTGAACGATCTTGTGAACTCGAGGATGCAATTAGTAAATTTGCAGTCGGATGTTCAACTCTAGCAGTTTCTAAAACGGTAACTCCATCGTTAGTGACACTTGCATTACCTTCTTGATCTACGAGCATTTTATCCAACCCCCTAGGCCCCAATGTTGACCTAACGGCATTCGATAAAGAAACAGCGGCAGCGACATTACGAACTAAAGCTGTCCTACCATGAATACGGTCAGTATCCTCCAAGGCAACTTCATGTTCAGCATCTGACATATACCCTCGCGACTAACTTAACAGATTTGAAACCGCTCCTGTGGCTCTAACATTTCCGATTGATTCTTTCTGAATTAAGATTTCAAATCGAGAGGTTGATAAAGGGTAGTGCCTCCCCACTATACAACCTCAAGTTAAGTAGTGGCAATTATGGACGAAAATAGTAGAGATGATTGGGAAGAGCAAATGCTCAAAGAAATGGCTAAAATGTTCTCTGACATGGGTATGCCAATGGATATTGAGATACTTAGAAATATGCTTTCTCAGGTTCGCGATCAATTCCAGAAAATGGGAATAGATCCAGAGAAATTATCAAATCAGGACATGAAAATTGATATCAATGGAGATTCAGATGAATTTAGAAAAACTATGGAATCGATGTTGAATGGCTCGAATGGTTTTTCCGACTTATTCAGAAATATGGGAGTTAACGTACAAGTTAATAATCCAACTCCAATAGTTGATGCGGAGTTAAATCAGAAAGAAAATGAAGAACAAGAACTTCAAGTTGATATTTATTCTCATGAGGACAGAATTTTTGCAACCGTAGATCTCTCCCACGAATTAGATATTGTTGAGTCTGAATTGGAGATTAATTTAATTGATTCAGGAAAATCTTTCCAGTTGATGAAAACGGCTCAATTAAGGCCTTTTAAGAAATTTGATTTACCAAATTCTGTAAGTCAGATTGTTGATTGGAGCCTAAATAATGGCATACTAGATGTTACATTCGATATTAAAAATAATAATTGAAATAGGAAGTGAATAAAATGAGTGGACCTGTAATTGGAATAGATCTTGGAACGACAAATAGCTGTGTGGCAACTCTTGAGGGTGGACAAGCAGTAGTAATAGCTAATTCAGAAGGGTCTCGAACGACTCCTTCTGTTGTTGCTTTTAGTAAAGATGGTGAAAGGCTGGTAGGTGTCACTGCAAAAAGACAGGCTGTGACAAATTCACAACGAACAATTCTTTCAGTGAAAAGAGAAATGGGTACTGATTGGGTTCAGAACATTGATGATAATGAATACACTCCTCAAGAAGTATCGGCCTTTATTTTACAGAAGTTAAAGGCTGATGCAGAATCATACTTAGGACGTGAAGTTACTCAGGCAGTGATAACCTGTCCTGCTTATTTCACTGATGCTCAAAGAAAAGCCACACAAGATGCTGGTAGAATTGCAGGATTAGAAGTACTTAGAATAATCAATGAACCTACTGCTGCAGCTCTAGCCTATGGGGTAGATAAGGACGAAGATCAAACTATCCTGGTGTACGATTTAGGTGGAGGTACATTCGATGTATCAGTTTTAGAAATCTATCAGGTTGATGGCCAACCACAAATAGAAGTTAAGGCTACAAGTGGAGATAACAGACTTGGCGGTGACGATTTTGACCATGTAATAGTTGAATGGATTACAAGTGAATACCTGAAATCTTCCGGAATCGATTTGACAAAAGACATGCAAGCAATGAGTCGTCTAAGAGAGGCTGCAGAAAAGGCTAAAATTGAATTATCAGGTACTTCCATGTCTCAGATAAACTTACCATTTATCACTATGAAAGATGGTCAACCCGAACATCTAGACCTATCACTTTCTAGAGCAAAGTTCGAAGATTTAATTTCAGACTTAGTTGAGCGCACAATGTCTCCAACAAGAAGAGCAATGAAGGATGCTGGAATTGGCAAAGGCGATGTAGACAAGGTAATTCTTGTTGGTGGTTCTACTCGAGTTCCTGCTGTTCAAGAAGCTATCGAATCAGAAGTAGGTAAATCTCCATTCAAAGGAATTAATCCTGATGAAGCAGTTGCATTAGGTGCGGCACTACAAGCAGGAATTATTGTTGGTGACGAAGGAGTTACTGATGTCCTTCTTCTAGATGTAACTCCTCTGACTTTAGGGATAGAAACATTAGGTGGAATTATGACTACAATGATTGAAAGAAATACAACAATCCCGTCTAGGCGTTCAGAGACTTTCTCTACTGCAGCGGATAGCCAGCCAGCAGTAGAAGTTCACGTGTTACAAGGAGAAAGAGAGTTTGCAAAAGATAACATAACTCTTGGCAGATTCCACTTAATGGGTATACCACCAGCGCCTCGAGGAGTACCTCAGATAGAGGTAACTTTCGATATTGATGCTAATGGTATCGTAAATGTTTCAGCTAAAGATCTTGGCACAGGAACTGAACAATCTATAAAAATAGAGAGTCAGACATCATTATCAGAAGAAGAAATTAAGCAAAAAATAAGTGACGCAGAAGAATTTGCTGAAGAAGATAAGCGTAAGAAAGTTAGAGTGGAACTAAGAAATACTGCAGATAGTATAGTTTATCAAACTCGAAGAACAATTGATGAGACAAAAGAGAAATTGTCGGAAGAAGTTGTCAATCCAGTGCTAGAAAAATTGAAAGAATTGGAGTCTTTAATAGTCAATGATGAAAAACCGGTTTCAGATGAAGATCTTGATGAAACGAGTATCCAATCAAGAATACAAGAGTTAGAAGAATTAATGCACAGTTTGTCATCTAAATTATATGAAGCAGCATCTGCAGAAGTATCTGAAGAAGAAAACGAATCAGATGATGATGGAGATGTAGTAGAAGCGGATTTTGAAGTATTGGATTCTGATGATGAAGATACCGATGAGTGATTAAATGGATGAAGAGTATACCCTAAAGAAGGTTAAATTTGGTGCTAAACCCTTTTTCAGACCTCGTAATGATCGGATAATCCTAGGTGTATGTTCCGGCCTTGCAAGAAAATTAAGGATAACTTCTACAGCATCTAGAGTAATATTCTCTTTGCTTACATTACTAACTGGTGGAACTTTAGCATTTGTCTATATAGCTATATTTTTAATATCGCCTCAGGAGTAATCTTCTCAGTACTTAGTGATCAACAGATGTAGAGTACGGACTAGGATTCCTGTGGCCCCATGACCAACTGTAGAATTTGATTCTCCNCCCCANATTCCTGCAGTTCCTGCGATATCTAAATGTGCCCATGGAATCTGATTTTTCTCTCCATTATTGTCTTTTCTTTCTTGTACGAACTGTTTTAGAAATCCTGCCGCTTGAATAGCTCCNCCCCATCTTCCTTTTCCTTGATTTCTTACATCGGCAATTTTTGAAGAAGTCATTTGTTTTTCAAATGCAGGTAACAGCGGCATAGGCCAGCAAATTTCATCTACTTCATCTCCGNCCATCTTTATTCTNTCAGATAACAAATCATTATTTGCAAACAATCCCGTTGCTTCATGACCNAGAGCNACTACAATGGAACCAGTTAGTGTGGCCAAATCAATGATGTAAGAAGGATTCAATTCACTTGCCTTCCATAGGCCATCTGCNAGTACATTCCGCCCTTCNGCNTCTGTGTTTAGAACTTCGATTGTTTTTCCAGAATATGTNTCTATCACNTCNCCNGGNCTATANGCTTCAGCACTNGGCATATTTTCAGCCATACATGTTATACCATTAACTCGACCTTGATAACCTGTAGCATAAAGAGCTTGNAAAAGTCCAAAAACTGTAGCAGANCCATGCATATCTAATTTCATTTCATCCATGCCTGCACTTCCTTTGATTGAAATTCCTCCCGAATCGAAAGTAATACCTTTACCTACTATACAAGGGACTTGCATCTCAGTATCTAAATTTGGATTCAGACGAAAGAATACCATACATGGTTTGTGTATACTTCCCTTCCCAACCTCGATNAGTCCATGCATTCCTTCTTCTTTGAGTCTAGAGAAATCCCAAACTTCAACTTCAACATTCTTCTTTCCTTTGGCCCAATTCTTCGCTCTCCTTCCAAATTCTTCTGGATAAAGTCGATTCGCTGGTTCGTTCCCTAAATCTCTAGCGAGATGCACACCCGTAGNTATTGCAGAAAGNCTCTCNATTTCTAAATCTAGATTTTCTCTATTTCTTTTNGTAGTNTGGCAAACCATTGACCATTCTTTATNNTGCTTCTCATCGNCAATTTTTTCTTGATATTTATCAAATTTATAATTCCTTAGGATAATTCCTTCAGCAAAAGATGCCATATTTTCAGTATTCCATCCAGTAGTAAACCTAACAACAATTTTTCTTCCTAAATTATCAGGTAGATTACTGAAACATTTCGCACCAATATCTCTTGATTTTTTAGTATTTAGTTTGTCAGGCACTCCCATTCCTAAGAGTATTATTTGACATTCTTTTGTCCATATTGATATTATTTCTCCTTCTTTCCCCTCAAAACTATCGCTAGAAATAGCAGATTTCACCGTAATACTCGCACTTCTGCTCAAACCTGTTGTTGTATTATTAGGCGCCTTTAGGGTATCTTGAAAAAGTGGAATTATCATTATATTTCCTGTCTCTATGAAACCACTCACTGTCGTAATCATGACTTTGTGATTACATCTAATTATACAAAGAATTGTTTCCTAAAGTTTCAATTCTAGTTAGGTTTGACAATTAATTAAAATATTTTTTTGATTAAATAATTGTTTACCATTTAATCTCTTTTTTGACTGATAATATGGCCAACAACAATTTTCGTAGTTATTAATGCCGCGGAGAATTCTGTCAAATTTGTATTTGGAGATGTAGAAATTTCATTTACATCTGCACCGATTACTTTTGCCTTTTTAGCACTAAATAATTCCATTATTATTTCATTTGCTCCCCAAAAAGATAACCCTCCCGGCACTGGCGTTCCGGTTGCAGGAACTAGAAAACCATCTAATCCATCTATATCAAAACTGAGCCATACTGGGCCAGATAAATTCTTAATTTGTTTTATCAATTCGTTCCAATTTGATTTTTCGGAATCCATTCGAATTAAATCTCTCGCAAACCAGGTTTTTACTCTTTCATCACTATCAATTATTTTTTTTTCTTCCGAACAGTAAGTCCTTATTCCTACCTGAATTATTTCACCTACTCCTTCATCCAAAGCTCTTCTAATCACAGTTCCATGAGAATATTTTTCTCCATTTAATTCATTTCTTAAATCCGCATGAGCATCTATTTGTAAGATTGTTAATTGTTCAAGTTTNCCCTCAATTTCTGGATGTTTTCTCAAAGACCTGATTATTGGTAACAACATCCCATGTTCTCCTCCTAAAAATATAGGAAATTGCTTCCCATTAACCCATTTCAAGGAAAATTTTTCAATACTTTCTAGAGCTTCTGCAAGACTATTAACTTCATTATTCCAAGGATCTGAGGTAAAAATTTTGTAGCCACAGGGCAATTCTTGATCTAATAATTCATCAAATAATTCTACCTGCAAACTTGCATCAATACATGCTTTCGGTCCAAATTCAGTTCCTTCTCTGTAACTTGTTGTCATTTCGTAAGGAATTGGTAATATTACGATATCATGAGGGCCATTTTCATCCTCTTCTAAGCCTAAGAAAGTCATCTTGCTTGGCTCTTCCATGATGATTACGACTAGTGCCTCTCGATTAATGGCTTCGGGATTGAAATAAAATTTGAAATCAGTATAAAGTATGGTTGATAAGTCACACCCATCCATGAGATGATTATTGGAGTCGGATATATGGGTTTGACAATTGCACAATTAACTCAAGCCATTCGTCGTAAAGTTGATGAAGATATGGAAACAGTTGTAGCAGAGGGTATTGCAGAACATGCTCTCGGTTTCTTTGGTTTTTCAAATCGAATAATAGATAATGCATTAGAGCCTAATGATCGTAATCTTTTTTATCAATTACAAGACTATGATTTGTTGACCACTGAATCTGAAGAGACCACCTTATGGGATGGGAGAGAATGGAGAATACATTATTGGAAATTTAAATCTACAGCGGAGGCATTCGCGCTCGCTGCAATGGAGATGCGAGCTAAAAAAGTCGTAGATGATGATCCTTATGCTGGAATATATGATGATATGCCGGCAAACCTTTGGAAAGAGAGATCAGGTGAGGAAGATGATTGGGAAGAACCATTATTCTAAACTCTTGATTAGATATTTTCTAATAACCATTAACCACAAAGTTTGAAATACGATTTCCTCTACAGTTTATTATGTACAAAGTACAAAAATCTTTTATGATTTTTTTAATTTTATTTTTTAGTAGTTTTACATCATTAGTTTCAGCAGAAGAAAATGAATCTATTGAATGCGAGATTCTTACAGATTGGGGAGTAACATATATTGAAAATGTGGATACTGATGGTAATTTTTCAACATATGATTCGATGATAACACATCGATATGTAGTAACCTTCTATCCTTCTTTTGGAAATGGATCCACTCCTCATCTAGTTGAAACATCGATAAACCATCTACGTGATAATCAAACAATCGGTGATAAATTTAATTCGAATATAGTTGTGGCAGGAGGAGAAATTGATATTATTTTACCTGAAGAGCCTATTTTCAAAGATGAAATTGAAATTTCAGTTGAAACTTTAGAAGCATCTTGCAGTAGATTTATCAGAGTAACAAATTGGAATCAGCCAATAGCAGATCATGAAATAACTAGTAATAGGACATGGCAAAACAATGTGTTGGGTACATCAGAAACCAGTTCTAAATTATTCTTTGAGGGTAGAGGGTGGCAGCAAAGAATAGGCCCAAACCTCGTATCAAATGAATTAGGATCTGGAAGTTTTGAACTTTCCAATTTTGAAAATATGGATATTGAACTAGATTTAGATAAGGTTTGGCTTAATCAGACATATTACGATGAAGAATTAGTTGGGCAGGAGTTTGAAATGAGCGGTAAAGGTAATTTATCTACTTTTCAGGACGGATTGGATATATCAGTCAATGTAACGGAAGCAATGTATAACCGCACATTATCACAAGATAGCTACACTGAACATTTGCTAATTGATGGATATGGCGTATTACAATTGTTAGAAAATTCTGACAATGATTCCATGTTCATAACAGGTGATATTTCATCATTCTTTTTTGAATCATTTGATTCAGATGGCATTCGCGAATACCATAATATAAATTTAGAAGCCGATGCTACAAGTTTTATTGATTTTGCAGATGGAAACATTGATCTTGAGTTAGAAGAGTTCAGATACAAAGATTTGTGGATAAATGGAGTTCAAGAAGAGCACCTTTTGAAGTATCTCGGTAATGCAGAATTTAACGCCCTAATTTCTGATGAGGCACCATATATCTATACTAACGGGACCGTCGAAAAATTACATTTTGAAGATAGAAATGGATTTATTCTTCATGACACATTAAGAGTAGATGGGACATATGATGGAGATGTTTCCGGTTCATTTGGAATAATTCGATTTATCGATGATAAAGTTATTCAGAAGAATTATACAGGTAATGACTTTGAGGTTAATAAAATTAGAAATGAGAATTGGCTGAATGTTTCTTCAGTTTTCATGATTGTAGATGAAGAAATAAATGCTGAGCATAATCTGACGTATGAATATGTAGTACCTCAATCTTATTGGGAAAATCCTGTGATTAGATATGAATATATTGAAGATAATGGTTCGAAATCAGATTATTTCCCAGAACAGTCTCCAATACAAGTAGAGCCTGAAAGGCCAGCTGCCAGTTCATTTGAATCATCACCTATTACGAAAGAAACAGGCGTGATTCCCGAGATTTTGATTTCAGGAGATGAAATAATCTTATCTAGAAATTTAGAACTTGTTTTATCTATTGTAGTTCAAGAAACTAGGGAAGTAAATATTGATGGGCATAATGTTGATGTAATCGACTGGATAGGGGATTACGGAGAAAATACAGAAGCATCTGGTAGTGTAATTAATGAAGGCTTATTGGCAGGATTATTCCATCAAGTTAATCGTTCAATAATTTTACCTCTATTGGAAAGCCAAGTTAACTTTAATGAGACTCAAGTTTTAGAAAAAATTCGTTCACCTTCAATAATTGTTGCTGAAGAAAATACTCCTCCGTCAATAGAAAAAATTCAGTTTAGAGAGGGATTTTTATATGCCGAAGGTGGTCAATCTCATCTCGAAATCTTTGTTGAAGATGTAGATAATGATATAATCTCCGTATCTGTTGATATGTCAGATTTTGGATTGGGTAAGGTTGAATTATCGGATAGAGGATTATTTGGAGACAGTGTTATTCATGATGATGTTTGGACTTCACTAATTATCGCAAATAGTCTCGATTTTGGCAATAAAACTGTTGAAATAGAAATTATTGATTATTGGGGAAATGTGTTATTTTCTTCAGAAATTAATATCCTTAATCCTGCTCCAGTAATGTCATCGGTTAGTTTTGTACCTAATGTTGTGAAAAGAGGAGATATGGTGGATGTGTCAATTTCAGCAAATGATGGCCATGGAGTAAACTCTGTTTCAATAGAGTTAACCAGTGCCGGTGGAGAATCAGTACCTCTGTCATTGATCGACTCAAACTGGGTTGGTCAATTCCAGGTTCCATCGAGTATCGCTCCCGGTGAAAGGTTGATCCCTATTAGATTGACAGATGGTAATGATTCTTCTAGATTGATAACTAATTCCTTTGTAAATGGGGTGGAAATAAGCTCTATTTTGATTATAGAGAATGAGGCTCCTGCTTTTGTTAATTATTCAATTGTTAGAGGAAATGATGTTACTGATACTGTATCAGTACCTCAATCCGGTGATCCAATTTCTCAAATACTGGAAATTGTAATGATTGATCCCGATGGTTTATCTTCTGTTCAAGTTAAAATGGGTAGATTAGCACCCATAGGTGAGTCAAATAACTGGATTTTAATGAATGATGATGGACTTGGTGTTGATAAAAATGCTAATGATGGAGTATATTCTTTAGAGATTCTTGCCCGTTCAAGTTTGCCTAACGGCGAGATAGAAATTTTTGTGAGAGGGACTGATATCTTCCTTTCTACAACAGATTCAGCTGATCAAAGTTTGATAATTAAACTAGATAAAACTGATCAATCTATTTCAGATAACTGGATACTAGAAAATAGACCAGCATTGATCATAATTGGTTTACTAATTGTATTATGCTTATCATTTACTGGTATTTTAATAGTATTACGTAATTCCGATTTTGATTAGTCATGGTACGAGTGCCGGGATTTGAACCCGGGTTCAGGCGTTGGCAACGCCCGGTGATAACCACTACACTACACTCGTGTGAACTTTGGGAAACCCGAGTCACTTTTCTAAGCGTCGGTCTGAGTTTGAGACAATTTTTCTAGAAGAGATTGAATTTTATCTCTAGTATTTCTGTAAAAATTGATATCATGGCCTACTGGGTCATCTAACCCCCAATCATTTGAAATTGGAAGATTGGGGCATTCAACTCCACATCCCATACTGATTATTTCATCATAGCCTTTAGATTCTATTGTATTGATAGATTTAGGAAATTGATTTTTCATTTCAATTCCAAGTTCATTAATCACTTTTACTGCATTTTCTGCTATTTTTTCTCCGGGATTTGTTCCTGCTGATTGTGCTTTAAATCCCATATTTTTTGCCAAAGCTTCAGCCATTTGGCTTCTACAAGTATTTCCAACACAGACAAATAATAGATTCATATAACATCCTGGAGATTATCTGTAATCAAATATACGCCTGTAGTATCTTGATATTAAATGTAAAATTAATCTTCACTAGGGTTGAAGTATTGTTTACCCTGCGCATTAATTATGTCAGAACCTCCGATTAGTCATCATCATGGCAAATCAGAACAGAAAACAGAAAAACCCGAAGCATCAACTGAACAGAAAGCTCAGATGGAACAAGCTTACCAACAGATGCAAAGGAAGTTACGAATCAATAAAATAGACCAGGATATTAAACATAAGATTATGGTTTTGTCCGGTAAAGGAGGTGTTGGTAAATCAACAGTGGCTACTGGATTGGCACTTTCTCTAGCTCGTATGGGTAAGAAAGTCGGAATAATGGACATTGATATTACTGGCCCCAATGTTCCAAAGATGTTAGGTTTAGAAGGTTCAGATTTACATGTTGAGAATGGACGTATTCATCCGGCCATCGGTTCCCATGGAATTAAGGTGATTTCTATGGCATTTTTAATTGAAGATCCTGATAAACCTGTTATTTGGCGGGGTCCTATAAAATTAGGTGCGATAAATCAATTTATTGGCGATGTAGAGTGGGGTGAACTTGATGCTTTGATAATCGATTTCCCTCCAGGAACGAGTGATGAGCCGCTGACTGTTTCACAAAGCCTACCAACAATTGACGGAGTGGTCATCGTAACGACGCCACAAGAAGTTGCATTATTAGATAGTAGAAAATCAATCAATTTCGCTAAAACTATTTCTATTCCTGTAATTGGAGTTGTAGAAAACATGAGTGGATACACAATTAATGGTATCACTGATTCAGACACTAAGGTATCAATAAAGGGGCCAAGTGGTAATATGATTGAAACAGTCTCTGATTCCGAAGGAAACTGGTCAATTACACTAGATGTATTCAAGAGTGGAGGAGGCTCAGATGCCGCAGAAAATCTTTCTGTTCCATTCCTCGGTTCTCTTCCCTTCGATCCAGGTATTGTCAGAGGTGGAGATGACGGAGTTCATCGCATATTAGCAGAACCTGATGGTGCAACTGCGGAGGCCTTTGATAAAATCGTTGAAAAAGTGGTTGAAACATTGGAACTTCCAAGTAGTCCTACGGTTCGAATATCATAAATCATCATTTCATAGAAGGGTCAGTTTCTTGACGTATAGTCTTCCCGAGTGATATTGGTAATATGGCAGTGGCGAGTGGTATTTACCTTACTTGGATTACTGGAGCAATCATAATTAGTATTTCTTTAATGCCATTTTTCAAGCCAGATTATGCTAAAATTCGTATCTCCAGTTTTATCGATATGTTCAGAAGATATTGGGCTCATATGATAGTTGTTTTTTCAGTTTATTTGTGGAAGGATATACTAGATCAATTAGATAGGATTCTAATGGCCAACACTCAACTTGACATGACTCCTTACATTTATGCGATAGAGGGCGATATTGTCTGGTGGATACAAGATTCATTAAGTAATTCTTTACTATCTTTTGGTTTAACTCACTTTTATGTCATGGGGTTCATGGCTGTGACATTCTCTTCTTTCATATACCCAATTTTCTTTGATGATAGATATATGGCAGATAGAGTTTCATTATCGATGTTTTGGGTATATATCCTAGCTATTCCGTTCTATCTATTTTTTAATGTTAGAGTAACTGGAAACTATATCCCTCAAATGGAAACAATAGCTTATGATTTAACTCCCGAAATTCATAATTGGTTCATACAGATTGATCCATTCACAAATGGTATGCCAAGTTTACATATCGGCTTGCCTTTTGCTATATGGTTAACTATGGAAAGATGGGACTCAGATGAAAGATGGTTAAAATATAGGAGATTTCTACTGGTATTTATTGTAATAACAGCATTCACAATCCTTTATCTTGGTATTCATTGGGTCACTGATATAATTGGCGGGATTATTGTCGCAATGATTGCAGTAGAGATTACAGCCAAAACACATACGCCAATTTGGCAATTCGCAGATGAAAGATTATTTTCAAGAAGATTAGCTCGTGCAATTGATGACCCTAAGAAATGGTTTTCTGAGTCTTGGATAATTATCAGGAAGTTCTTCCATCCTATCCAACAGCCAAGTTCCAGCCAGACAAAAGCGTTTATCGCTGTAGTATTAATCTTGACTAGTGGTGTATTATTATGGGACGCAACCCATCAAGATTTTCCAATTGAAGGAGTTAATCCTACCGATGCTGCGGGTTCAGAAGGTTGGGTGGTTGGAGTTGAAGATATAGATGATGAAATAACAATCAAATTATGGAATGTAAGTACTCAGAAGGAAGCGATTATTGAAGGAAATAATTGGTTTTCTCCGCCTCAAATTGAATTATCAAATAATAATCTCGTACTTTTCGACGATTTAAAATTAGATTTTTTCCAATTAAATAATTCTTCAATTGAAGTTTTTGAGCCTATATTTAGTCTAATCAATGATGATAAAATGGACAGAGTTTCTATCATTGAGAATGAGCTGGGACAGCCTTGTTTAGTTATAATTAAGAACAATACAATGGAGATTTATAATACGATTAATAGTCAATTAATTTCCTCAAATTATGTCGAAGGTTTAACCGCAATAGAAGGGGCAGGCCAATTGTTCGCTTCAGCATTTAATACTATGAACGGCCCTATGATTAATGTCACAACACCATTTAATCAAGGAATTGAGATTAATATATTGATTGAAAACTTCTCAAATGAATTGAATGACGAATACCTCGCTCAATTCTATGAAATACCTGTTGATTATAATAACTCAACAATTATAGATATCGAAATGGAAGGTAATTTAGTAGTTGTTTTAGTTGATGTTGGCCCACTCAATCGCTTAATACTAGTAGATGCTTTGACCGGTAATCAAGAGATGATTTCAAATCCTTTATGGCCATCAGAATCCCCTAGTATCGAAGGCAATTATATCGCTTTTCTACAGCGACCAATCACTTCCCCTACCATCAATTTTGAACCTGAAGATATCAATAGAGATGTATTCATTTGGAATGTTGAAGATAATAATGAACGTGTCAAAATAACCTTCGATGAATTATATGATCGAGAAAATCCTCATGTGCTTGATAATGGTGTAACATGGATTGAAATTGATGAAAATGGCAATTCAAAATTAGTTATTTATTCATTAGAGAAAACTTTCGAAGAGTATTCATCTGTTGTGTTACAATCAGCAATATTGATGTTAATTCCGTTATTGCTGCTACTATCTCATCAGTCTGCTATTGAGAAAAGAATTACTAATTAAATTTCAGCATATCTAAACATCTCTTCTAGAGAGAATCTTGCCTTTTCAATAACTTCTTGTTCTAAATTAATTATTTGGTCCTCTCTTGGGTCTCTCAATGACTGTAGTATATCTTCCAAAAGCGTGGTCTTCATATGTCTGCACATTACGCAGGCTCCAATAATATTCATCTCATCATTAGTTTCCGCTAACACTCTATCAGCAGTCCCACATTCAGTAATTAACATAATATTATTTTTCCCTTCTTTCCCTAATTTAATAGATTCTTTTATCAGTACTTCACTACTACCTATGAAATCACTCTCTTCTAGAACATCTGCTGAACATTCAGGATGACTTAGTACCTGAAGATCAATCCCTGCATCATTCGCTCTTTCTCTCCACGATAGAATTTTTTCACCGGTAAATAATGCATGAACTTCACATACTCCATCATAAATGATGACATCTTTCTTTCCAACTAATGACTTTTGTAAGTGCTCACCCATAAATTTATCTGGAACAAAAATTAATTTTTCCCCTGGTAAATTTTCACATATTTTTAGATAATTACTACTTGTAACACATACATCTACTTCAGCCTTTACTTCTGCTGTGGTATTGATATAGCAAGCCACCGGAACTCCAGGGTATTTTTCCTTTAATTTCCTCACATCTTTTGCAGTAATACTTTCCGATAATGAGCACCCTGCTTCTGGAGAGGGATGTATAACTAATTTATTCGGACTGAGTATTTTCGCAGTTTCAGCCATAAATCTAACACTAGAAAAAAGAATAATCTGTTGTTCAGCGTCCCTAGCAGATTTAGAAAGTGAATAACTATCTGAAACTTCGTCGGCTACTCCATAGATGATGTCTGGTGTTTGATATGAATGAGCAATAAGATAAACATCTTTTTCTTTTTTTAATTCATTAATCTCTAAAGTATATGCGGCTATTGTCTTACAGTGTTCAAGTGTCCATCTCTCAGGCTGCTTTATTGTGTTGATTAGCCTCTCTGCTTCTTCATCAATTTTCTCTGGAGAATATATCTTAGGAATCACTTTCCCCTGAGTTTTAGGTGCTGCCGGTAGGTCCATAGACATGTGATTTCACTTACTGGTCAGGTTTAACCTCTTTCAAGGTATGTCATCTCCGGTACACATGGGTGATGAGTCGGTGCCATTGTGGAAACCTTCCCAAATGATTCATCAAGGTGCCGAAGCAACAGTATTTTCAGGGTATTGGATGGGGGAGAAAGCTATTTTCAAAAAACGCAATCATCGCTCATATCGTCACCCTGATTTAGATAGGCGATTAACACGTCAAAGAATTTCGGTAGAAGTCAGGGTATTAAGAAAATTGCATTCAACTACAGTTTCATCTCCCTCACTATTTGACGTAGATATAGATGAAGGTTGGATTATTTTATCGGAAGTAGAAGGTGTAACTTTGTATGAATCTTTGTTGAATGGTGAATCTAATATTGAACAGATTGAGAAATTCGGTGGCTTAATACGCCAATTACATGAATTGGGAATATCTCATGGAGATTTGACTACTCACAATGTCATGATAAATGACGAAGGAGAATTGACTTTAATTGATTTCGGGCTTTCTAAAATTTCACCTGAAATAGAACATTTAGGTCTCGATCTACAAGTCTTACATGAATGCCTTAATGCAAGCCATTATGAAGAAAATGGCGCGATAGAATCAATGATTGATGGCTATCTGTCCAATTCTTCTGATGATACTGCTCCATCAGGGCCCGATGTTATTGAAAGATTTAATTCAATTAGAGGGCGAGTAAGGTACCATGCCTAGATAAGTTAGTGATTATTATGAAAGTACTATTTCTGACCAGTAATGAAAATAAAGTTATTGAGGCGAATCAGACTTTATCCGAGTTAGGTTATGAAATTGAACAGTTTCTTATCAATGGCTTAGCCCCAAAAATTATTGAACCCCAGTCCTCAGAAATAGAAGTTGTATCTGAATTTAAAATTCAGCAGGCTTTGGAATTAATTTCAGGTACTAATTTTGAGAATCATGCTTTACTAGTAGAAGATTCTGGTTTATTTATACAATCTCTGAATGATTTCCCTGGTGTTTATTCCTCTTATTTTTTTAGAACTGTGGGTAATCAAGGAATACTAAAACTTCTTGAGAATGAATCGAATCGTAATGCAGAATATCGTGCTTGTTCGATTTTGTACAGAGATGGCGTATATTTCCGTGCATTGGGGAAATGTCTGGGCAGTATATCAACTGAAATAAAAGGCTCAAATGGCTTTGGTTATGACCCCATATTCATTCCAGATTCTGGTGACGGTCGTACTTTTGGAGAGATGCAGGATTATGAAAANGAATCTAAATCTCATCGTGGAGAGTCTCTNAGGATTCTTTATGATAAACTCAGCCTTCCGTCAAAGTGAAGATAGGNCCCCCACTCCCAGAGATGATATTATGCCTTCCTTGNTGAGAATAANNGGTTGGTTCTCATTCATATTTGGNTCTTGCTTGTTTCTTATTTTCCAAGGGANACTGGATTTTATTTCTCAAATTGCGGGTGGTGTAGTATTATTATCTATANTAGCNATATTGATGTTTACTGGTAATCNAAAATTGNTATCTTCTCCNCCNAAAATCATTACTGAGTCTNAATCCGAAAACATAATAATTCCNCAAGTTGAATNANATTCAGAAAAAAGACAGGAACCAGTTNATTCNCTAAACGAAGAGAAACTCCAAAGAAGTCGTAAAAAATCATCTATTGNCCCACCACCTTTGCCACNTTTGCCTCTACCGGATGCAACCTCTATGAATGAAGAGGCGACCGAAATNTCACCTCCTCTACCTAATTTTNGTGGTNTTANTGTTGGAGCGGTTGAAGGTACTAAACTTGCTAAAAAATTGGTCATCACATCCGATGCTCAATCTGAAATGGAATCGGAAATAGAAAATTTTGTTGATCAACGTAGATCTAGACAAGCAGAAATTCGTTCAACATTAGAAAGGAAGAGAAGAATGGCCTTAGCAGAAAGAAGGGCAGCAAAAGCTCGTTTATGGACTGAAGTAGAAGATGGTGAAGATCTNGCCACTTTATTGAATGATCCAAATCATGGACTTACAATATTAGAAGAATCTGAAGAATATGATGATAGTAAACCTCTTGGAGTATCTTATGTTCGGATTGATAATAATAGAATTCTAAAACTAACCATNCCTTTAGTAGTTGAAAATAAGAAAAAAGAAACAGGGCAAACAAAAACGGATTCATTGGTTGTAGATACTGATATTCAATTCCCTCAGGGTCTTCCTCCTATGCCTCCACCACCTGGTCTTCCNCCTATGCCTCCTCCACCTGGTCTTCCCCCTATCCCNCCGCTTCATCTAGAAAAAGAATGAAATNGGGCTAACCGTACTTTCAAACATTCATTCCTCTTCGACAATACATGAGCGATGATATCCTACTAATCGAAAATATTCCAGTTGAAGATACATTTCCAGAGGGGGGGCTGATATCGATCTGGACGTTAAATCGCCCAGATAAACTAAATTCGTTAAATTCTGATTCTCATAAATCCTTGAAAGAAGCATGTGAAATGGCTGAATCTAACGATTTAATTAGAGTAATAGTAATTTCTGGTGCTCCTCCAAATACTCCTCTTGAAGGCCGTAAATCAAAACCTTTTTCATTTGCAGCAGGCGCAGATATTTCTGAATTTGTAGGTAAAAATTCAGATGATGTTAGGCCTTTCTTTGAAGATAATGCTTGGGAAAGGGTATGGAATCTGTCTAAACCAACAATAGCTATGATTGATGGTTTTGCTTTGGGTGGNGGTACTGAATTNGCGCTTTCTTGCGATATTAGAATAGCCTCTAATAGGTCGAAATTTGGGACGCCTGAAATAAATCTAGGATTNATTCCAGGAGGTGGAGGTACTCAGAGATTATGNAGACTAATTGGATACGGTAAAGCNTTGGAAATGGTNCTTACAGGAGATATGATTGATTCTGAACAAGCGCTTTCTTNTGGCTTAGTAAATTCAGTAACTACTCCTGAACAGCTTAAACAAACTACTATGCAATTAGCAGAAAGTATTGCGAGGAAATCCCCCTATACTACGAAAGTTGCAAAACGTGCAGTCCGAGCCTCACTAGATCTTCCATTTAGCGAAGGTGTACGGATGGAGAGATCAGAATTTGTGGCCTTATTTGATACCGAAGATAAGGAAATAGGGGTTAATGCTTTCTTAAATCGAGAATCACCTAAATGGCTTGGAAAATAGAGAAGATTGTTGTCTAAAGTTGTATAGATTTTATCTCTAGAAACTCATTAAGCCCATGGGCCCCAAGTTCTCTTCCATTCCCTGAAAGTTTGTAACCNCCAAAAGGTGCACTNACATTGAATGCTCCACCATTTACGCTAACCTGACCCGTCCTCATGTCTTTAGCAAATTCTATTGCTCTTTCCTGATCTTTAGACCATACTCCTCCAGATAGACCATATATTGAATCATTTGCTAATTCAAGAGCTTCTTCTTCTGATTTGTAAGTCGTAATCACTAAAACAGGACCGAATATTTCCTCTTTCCAGATTTTCATATCTGGAGAAACATTTGCAAATATAGTTGGTTTCACATAGTACCCCTTGGAAATACCTTCAGGCATACCAAGTCCCCCTGAAATCAAGCTAGCACCCTCATTTATTCCAGATTCAATATATTTACTAACACTTTTTTGTTGTCTTAAACTTACCATAGGACCGCATCTTGTGTTTTCTTCCAGAGGGTCACCTACTGTGTAGGAATTATTCTTTTCTGCTATGATTTGGTAAACTTTATCGCTCATAGATTCAGGAATAATGAGTCTCGTTAGTGCAGAACATGTTTGTCCACTATTTTGATGGCAAGCTCCTATGGCTTTCTTTGCTACCAAAGTTGGATCAGCATCTTCTAGAGCCACATTTGCACTTTTACCTCCTAGCTCTAATGTAACTCTCTTTACGGTAGTTGCAGCTGCTTCACTTACTGAAATCCCTGCTCCTGTTGATCCAGTGAACGAGACCATATCGACTTCTGGATGACTCGACATATAATTACCAATTTCAGATCCATGCCCCGAAACTAAGTTAAAAACGCCAGATGGTAATCCAATTTCATGTAATATATCTGCCAGGATAAATGCACTTAAAGGTGCTTCTTTTGATGGTTTTAATATCATAGTACAGCCTGCAGCAATAGCGGGAGCAACTTTTCCTATAATTTGATGCAGAGGGAAGTTCCAAGGCGTGATGAATGCACAAACACCTATTGGCTCTTTACAAATAATTGAGTTTCTCACTTTCTCTTCCCAATCAAAATTTTCTAGAATTTTTGCATAACTTCTAGAAACAACCCTGGGTGTTCCTACCATTGCTACTCTAGAATATCCAATTGGTGTTCCAACTTCAGCAGTAATGGTTTGAGCGATATCTTCTCCTCTTTCCTTCAATGCATCTGAGAGAGCATTTAGAATATCTATTCTTGTCTCTATACTACTTTTTGACCAAGAATCAAATGCAATTCTTGCAGCAGAGACCGCAATATCAATATCTTCTTTCGAACCAACTGGAATTTTCCCTATTATTTCTTCTGTTGCAGGATTAATTACATCTATACTCCCAGTCCCTATTGGTTGAACCCATTTTCCATCGATATACAATTGATCTCGTGTATGCATGGACAATGCGAGGAGTTCTCACTTTAGATATTCACGCATTCTAATAGTGAGTACCTACTCGGATATTTATGTCTATTACAGTTGAACATCTATCTAAAGGAGTATCTTTGGTGACTTTATCTGTAGAAACATCAAGAAACGGATTGAATATGGAATCAATGAAATCAATGTCAGATATTATCAACGACTTATTGGAAGATTCATCAATTAAATCAATAATAATGACGGGGAGCGGAAAATTCTTTTGTTCTGGAGCCGATATTGATTCATTTGCTTCGGCAATTGATAAAGGTAATATTGCCGATTTAGTAGGTGGTCTGACCTCACTTCTCCATCCTATACAACTGAAAATTCGTGCATCTGAGAAAATCTTTATTGCTGCAATAAATGGTTCTGCTGCCGGTGGAGGGTTAGGTCTGGCCTTATGTGCCGATTATAGAGTATGTGTCCCAGAAGCAAAGTTAGCTGCAGCATTCTTTTCTCTAGGCTTATCTCCAGATGGCGGCACTACGTGGTTACTCCCCAGACTTGTTGGGAACCAAAAAGCAAAAAAATTCTTTTTCAATAATGAAGTATGGAATGGTAATAAAGCACTAGAATATGGTGCGGTTGATGAATTAGTGGAATCTGAAGAACTTATTGAAAGTGCCATTAAAGTAGCAGAAAAATGGGGTAGTTGGGCTGAATCAAGTCGTAGATCTACCAAGCAATTAATTGATGCGTCAACCTCAACTTTCATGGAAACTCAACTAGAATTTGAGAAGTTATTAATCACTAATTCCTCTTTAACTCCTGATTTTGTGGAAGGTGTATCTTCATTTTTGAATAAGAGAAACCCAAATTTTGGTGAAGAATAAATAACCATCAGTTTCTCTCAACTTATTTACTCCGAAAATTATAATCAGAATGCAATATAATGCAGCAAGGTTTGAGATGATTATTGCGATCGATCCAATGATAAATCCATAAACCAGCCACAATAATAATGCTGTACAGATTAAGTATAATGTGGGTAATGAAATTCCTTCATGTTTTTTCTGTTTCCAAACTTCATTTAATTGAGGGACCCATGCAATCACACCGAGAGTCCCAGCAATAATTCCTAATAATTCAACAAGAATATCTGACATACTGACACCTATATTGGTAAGTCATCCCTTTCTTTCTTACCATTTTCATCCCAAACATAGATTCCCTTCTTTGTTTTCCGTCCTAAACTCCCTTCTGAAACTAAGTTGTTCAACAAAGGATGAGGTCTATACGACTCATCATCAAAAGACTCAGCCAGACTATTCAAAATATCTCTCCTCACGTCTAAACCTACTAAGTCGGAAAGTTCCAAAGGACCCATAGGGTGTTTATATCCAAGTTTCATAGCAATATCTATATCGCTAGCTGAAGCCACTCCTTGAGATAGCATCTTGATTGCTTCATTTCCAAGTACAACTCCGAGCCTACTGGTTGCAAATCCTGGTACATCATTAACTAAGATAGTCTCCTTACCCATTTCTCGGCCCACAGATTGAGCTAATTCAATAGTTTCTTTAGAACATTTTTCATGCTTAACAAGTTCGAGAAGTTTCATTATTGGAACAGGATTAAAAAAGTGCATTCCAATAACTCTTTCAGGGCAATTTGTAATATTCGCAATCTCTGAAATTGGCAGACTTGAGGTATTAGTTGCTAGTATAGCATGTTTCGGCACTAAATCTTCGATTTTCAAAAAAATCTCTTTTTTGAGATGCATAATTTCTGGAACTGCTTCAATTACTAAATCAACATTTTCCAAAGCCTCTGAAATTTCATAACAAGCCTTTAGGTTCAGACTCCATTTTTCTTTTTCATTAACTGTCGTCTTTCCTTTTTCTATTCCCTTGTCCCAGAATGAGAATATTTTCTCAACTCCCCTGTCTAAACTTCCAGGAAAAACATCAAAGATTCTTGTTTGCCAGCCACTTTGGGCACAAACTTGAGCGATACCTGAACCCATTGTTCCTGCTCCTATGACTGCCACAGTACGTACTTGCATACACATACGTAATGGTCATAGCCAATAGGTATTGCTCATTCTTCTCTTCCATATGCTGCAAGAGCTGACTGGAATAATCTCTGCCTCGGAACATCATGTTCAAGGAAGCATGTAAATGGAGCGACATCTTTCAATAATTCAATAGCACTTACATAAGCTCCATAGATGAAAGGGTCAGCAACCTTTGTTTCAGGTATATAAATTCCAATTTTCTCTAATCCTTTTCTTGTATCTTCATCCCAAATTGCGTATGTATGATGAGTGAAATGTAAATATGCCGAAAGTCTTTTGATATCTGATCTTGGATTCTCTGTGAAACTATCTAGTAGAAGTGTATCTGGATATCTAATCGCATACAACGCTAATTTCACTTCTCTAGTTGTTTCTTCTCTCCATTCTCTTTTTTCTAATCCCATCCATTTGTCAATCATATCTAACATATTGTTGTCATATGGTTTCTTAACCATATAAAGTAATTTTTCATATTCTTCAGAATCTTGCATTTCTGAATGATGATGTTCATAGAATAATTCAGTTAATCTATCAAAGAAGGGTTTGCACTTTTCTTTATCGAAGGCTAATAACGCTACATGTTGCATATATTCACCAACCAAAAATCAATTACCTTTCCATTCGCGGTACTGAATCCAATCTTGTTTCATATAATCATTCATTAGTTTGTATTCATCTTCTTCGGTAGGTAAAACACTGATTAAATATGCTTCATATTCTTCATCAGTCCCCTCAAATTTTTCTCCTCTGATTGTATATTTCTTTCCGGCATAGTTCCCAATGCCTCGATTAAATTTGTCAGAAGGAATAAAAAGTTCCGGCTCTCCTTCCTTTCTTGCAGCACTAATTCTTCTCATTTCTTCACGAAGTTCTTGGAAATATAATTCTCTACTCGCTTCATTTAGGTGTTCTCTATCTGCTTCGATATCACTTTCTCTTTCGTCATATCTTCCTTTTACACCATAGACATAGGCCCACTGTGCACTTGTGGAGTCATCAGTTCCAAACAAATCTAGACCTGTACTAATCCACTTATTGAGATATTTCTGTAATAGTTCACAAGGGATGACTCCTTGTTTGACAATCCTTCTGAGTCCATTTGCACCTGTTCCTAGGTGGAATGATTCTTCTTTTAGCATTGGTCCCATAGACGCTGCAAGTGGTTTGAATGAAGATGTACTAAGCATTTTCAACTGGTATTTCCCATCTCTATCTATGAAATGAGTGAAACAGAAAAAGTCGAGCCAATGATCTATAGGTGCATTGAATGAACCTAAAATTCTTGTTCCATCCTGAGCGTTTCTTTCCAAGAGTTTCGCAGCTTCCCTGACACCCTGCTCACCAAAGTAAGTGCACAATAAGTAGGCCATTTGCCATCCATGTCTTTGCTCTTCACACATAATTCTGAGAGCAGATTTTTTGTCATATTCAGTAGGTGCTGTGGCTAGAAGATGATTTTGTTGTTCTACGCTTGCAAATTCTGTATCTCCTTGTACACTTACCATACTAATTATTGCATCTCTGATGTTCTGTTGTGGTATTTGCATCCTTCGTTCCCACTTTGGCATACCTTTGAAATCTCCAAACTCGATGGAGTTTCCAGCAGTGTCCCAGTCGAATTTAATATCAAATCTGTAATCTCCCAACCAAGAGGGGTCAAATCCAATTCTTGTTTGCCACTCATTGAAGTCTCTAATCCAAGCCTCAAAGTTGGGGGTATATCCTTCTACTATTTCGCTACCTGACATATATTTGCCGGAGAGATGTTAGTATATGAATAAATGTACATTTAGCACAGAATTTTATTTCCCTGTGAATCTAGGTGTTCTTCGTTCGACATATGATGCAATTCCTTCCTTAGCATCTTCAGATTGGAATAAATCAGATTGTAGTTCTCTTTCCAGAGCCAGATGATATTCAAGAGGTATTTCAATTCCACTTTGAACACTGCGTTTGATATTTCCAATTGCTTTAGCCGCAGCCAATGGCAAGGTAAATTGTCCTGCATAATCTATTACATCCATTCTAAATTCTTCTAAACTGATACTGTCATATATGTCGTGAACTAAACTCATATCTCTAGCTTCTTCGAATGAAAATTTTCTTCCAGTAACCATTATCTCCATTGCCCTTGCTTTTCCAACTAGGCGTGATAATCTTGCGGTACCACCAGTTCCTGCTAGGACACCAAGAGAAACTTCTGGTAGACCAATTTGGAAATTACCTTTGTGTGCAATTCGGATATCAGCTGCCATTGCAATCTCGAGTCCACCACCAACTGTATGACCGTTGAGTGCAGCAATCACTAATTTTGGAGTTTGTTCAAGTCTAGAAAGAGTCTCATTAGCATGTAAACAAAAGAAGTATTTGTATCTTGGAGATAATGTATTGAGATAATTTATACTTGCTCCCGCTGAGAAGAACTTCTCACCGTGTCCAGTTAGCAATATTACAGAAACATTCCCATCAAATCTAGCATTAAGAATTGCCTGATCTATATCTTCCCACATTTCTCGAGTATATGTGTTGACGGATGTTCTACCTTCTTCAAGTGGTTTCCCATCTGTGTCTGATATTAGTTCTATAACGGCTATGCCGTTATCAGTAACGCCATAATTCACTAGTTTGTTCGGCATAGGCTCAAGGTCAGGCCATGAAGTCATGTCCATCGCAGAGACAATCTGTTAATGAAAGAAACGGAATCAAAGTAATGCTCTATTATTAACTATCTGAGTCGCTGAATGATAGTTTTGCACCACTTTTCCTAACTATATTCCATTGTTCACCTATTTCGTTAGCTTTGACACTAGGTTCCCATATATCTCTCTTCAAAGGCCCTCTAAATGGCATCCTATGGACCAGACGGCCGTCTTGTAACATCTTTTTCCTCAGCATTGATAGTTTGACAAGCGGCCAGAGAGATTTTCTAAAAATACCTGGTTGGTACACCCATCTCATAAAACTCAACCCCTCTCCTTTCTTTTCTTGGTCTCTCATCCAGTATTTTGCTACAAATTTAAACCCTTTATCGCCTACTCTGTTCATTAAAAATCTATTAATTGCACTTGTTTTAATCAAAGGAACAAGTTTCTTTTTTACTTCGGCCTCATAATCGCATTCTTTGAGGATTGATTGTGCTGCTAAAACTCCGCTTGTGATTGCGTATCTCATCCCAAAACCCCACATAAAATCCTGTAAACCTCCGGCTTCTCCAACATATATTTTATTTTCATGAACATATTTTTTTGGTAAACTAAAGTCTCCCTTACCACCGACTCTCTTGATAGGAATTCTATTCAATTTATAGTAAGATTCATACCAAGCGATGGTTTCATTAAGATATCTGCCTGATTTCTTTTGTTTCCTCCATAAACATGTGCAAATTAGTCCCACTCCATCAATTATAATTAGGTATGAATATGCGCCAGGAGCCAATTTATCATTCAGTTGGAATGCCACATGATTGGGGTGATCGGTATGGAAAATTTCTCCAAAAGCAATCGCGCTAGAATCTTTTGGACCCGCTGCAATGATATCGCAGTCCTCTGGTTTGACCCTAGCATCATAGTGTATATTAGCACCGGCAGATATTGCCATTCTTTTGAATCCCTGATCTATACAATGTTCGTCAGTCCCCCTCTCTACAACTCTGAAAGCAGTGCCGTTTGATTTTGGATTTGTGATTACATCATCTGGATGAATTAAATCAATTATTTCAAATGCATTTGACTTAAATTCTTCTGGTTCTAAACCCCATTCCCTCATTTCATCAAAAAAATCATTTTCGCTTGTCCAATTCTCAATTCCTTGGAAATCTCCATCAAATCTCGCTCCACTATCTTTACGTATCTCGTGAACATGAACTTCTTTGCCAGCTTTAGCAAGGATTGTCGCTGCAGCAAGTCCCGATAGCCCCGCTCCAAGGATGTCAATCCTCTCCTTCATGCATTTGCGTATGAGGTATATAGTTTGAATGGTTTGGTCATTTACAATCAAAGAGTTCATCCGATAATTTGCCTTCGAACAGTTCATAAGCGGGTTACTGAGATGGAAAAAGACAAGATTATTATCCTTGTAGAAAAAGAAAATCTCGATCCAGAAAAACTTCGTTCTGTGATAGATGTTGATGGATGCGGAAGTGTGGTTTCTTTTGTTGGTTTAACGAGGGGTGAAGACAACACAATCAAGGTAAAGAGACTAGAATTTGATGCTTGGGAAAATAAATTACACGAAGTTCTTACAGACATTGCGAGAATTTCTGTCGAAAAATTTGATGTCAAATCAGTTCTAATTGCGCATAGGACTGGAATTGTAGAGCCTTCACAACCTATAGTTTGTATTCATGTTGGTTCGAAACATCGGGCGGCGGGATTCAAAGCCTGTTCATGGTTAATTGATGAGCTTAAATTACAAGCGCCATTATGGAAAAAAGAAGTTAGATCGGATGGTGAAATCTGGAAACAAGGTCTCGGATAAATATGGAATCAAGATTAAACTTCCGTTTATCTGAATAATGAGTACCATCTCCGAGATTCCATGAGTGTTGATGAATTAAAAAATTCATGGTCTGCTATTGTAGATGTAGGGGGTAAAGATGTAGTCTTTCGCGAAGCAATAGCGACAGGAGTTTTGCAACTATCATCATCCGGTATTGATGCAGTCAGGGGGCGTTCGAAGAAAGGTGATGTACGAGAAATTTCAACTATTGCTTCAATACAAGCAGTCAAAGAAACTCCGAGAATTCTCCCTCATTGTCACACGATACCAATTGAGGGGTGCTCTGTAGAATGGCAAATTGAAGATTGTAATCTTAGATGTACTGTTACTGTTAGAACACACTGGCGAACAGGGGTAGAGATGGAAGCATTGTGTGGAGTTAACGCTGGGTTATTGTGTGCATGGGATATGCTGAAGTCTCTTGAAAAAGATTCGGAGGGGCAATATCCTGATTCTAGAATCAATAATGTTCACGTTCTGAAAAAGAGCAAAGGAGACCAACATAATTGAATGCTGATTACCACTCCGAAGTAATATGGCAACCGTTGATTTAGAGAAATATTTCCTTCAGGCCACAGAATCTGCAGCAATTGCTGCGTCAAAATGGATTGGTAAAGGTGATGGCAAAGCTGCCGATGGTGCCGCGGTTGAAGCAATGAGGGCAGTTTTTGATACCGTCCCATTCGATGGACGTGTTGCTATCGGAGAGGGAGAAAGGGATGATGCACCAATGTTATGGATTGGCGAACCCTTGGGTTCATTACAAGGAGATGTAAATTCTCCCGCAATTGATATTGCAGTAGATCCTCTAGAATGCACTAATCATGTAGCCTATAACTTGCCAAATGCAATGGCCGTCCTTGCCGCCGCACCACGAGGTACTCTGTTACATGCACCAGACTGCTACATGAATAAAATTTCAGGTTCCGCAGAGTTGATGGGGGAAATATCCCTAGATGCCTCAACTTCATATAACATTGAGGCGACTTCAAATGCTTTGGACAAATCTATTGAATCATTAAATGTTGTAGTTATGGACCGTCCTCGGCATAGAAAATTAATCAAAGAATTGAACGATTTATCGGTAAATGTAGTTTTGATAGGAGATGGAGATATCGCGGCAGCTTTGAATGCAGCAGATCCAAGGTCTGAAATTGATTTATTGATGGGTATTGGAGCGGCTCCCGAAGGAGGAATTACTGCTGCAGCTCTGAGGGGGTTAAATGCACCTTTCCAAGGTCGTTTAATCTTCAAAAATGAAGGGCATAGATCTAGAGCAGAGGAAATGATCGATGGTGATATTGAGAGGTTATGGGAGCGTGACGATTTATGCTCATCTGATGATGCATTGTTTATTGGAACTGGAGTTTGTTCAGGGCGTACAAAAGGAGTCACTTTTGAAAATGGTAAATATTTGGTTGAATCCGAAGTGATTGATGTATCGAGTGGTATTCATAAATTTGTTCGTGGTTCTCATGATAGTTGATTCCGGACTGTCAAAGCGATGCCTTCATTTCCTATAGCCTTCACGTTAGCATGAGGTTAGTTTATGGATACTCAACTACTTGAAAAAACAGCAAGCGAACTAGTCGCAGCAGGTAAAGGAATTCTCGCTGCGGATGAAAGTAACGGTACTATGTCAAATCGACTCGAAGCAGTAGGTGTTTCAGCATCTTCCGAAACAAGAAATGCTTACAGGGCTAACCTTTTCTCGGCTAATGGTTATGAAAAATTCATTAGTGGTGTGATATTATTTGATGAAACAATAAGGCAAAAGATGCCGGACGGCAGGTCTATTCCAGATGCTTTAACTTCCTTAGGTGTATATCCTGGAATTAAGGTAGATACTGGGGCAAAAAATTTAGCCAACCATGAAGGCGAAAAAATCACCGAAGGACTTGATGGATTAAGAGAAAGGTGTGAAGAGTATTTTTCAATGGGTGCTAGATTTGCTAAGTGGCGTGCAGTTATCGAAATAGGTGATGGAAAACCTTCTGACGCATGTATTTCAACCAATGCTCATGCATTGGCCAGATACGCATCAATTTGTCAAGAGCAAGGTTTGGTCCCAATTATTGAACCTGAGGTATTGATGGCCGGAATTCATGATGCTGAGACTTGCTATGAAGTCACCTCATCTATTTTACAGGCTACTTTTGAACAGTGCCGAATCCAGGGTGTACATATTCCTGGTGCTTTACTCAAGCCAAATATGATAATTGCTGGGAGTTCTTGCTCTAAACAAATCTCTCGTGAAAAAGTTGCTCAAATGACTATAGATTGTTTAACCGAACAAGTCCCGAATGATCTTCCAGGTATTGTATTCCTTTCTGGTGGCCAATCTGATGAAGATGCGACAGCACATTTAAATTTGATGAATTCTATGGCTATTAATCATCCTTGGCAACTATCGTATTCATTTGGTAGAGCATTACTGGCTAATGCATTGAAAACGTGGGCAACTGGAGATAATGAAGGAAGCCGATCAGTATTTTTACACCGTTCAAAAATGAATAGTCTAGCTAGAACCGGAGATTGGAGTTCAGAACTAGAGAATAAATAGTAATTTTCTATTTATTCTTGTCTTTCTTGCGTACCAGGGCGTAATTGCCATACGCATATTTCATAACGTCCAGAAAGAGCTCCGCCACGCTTTGTAGTTGCAATTTTCATAATGTCTTTATCTTTAGATAATACGTTACCTAACTGTTGAGGTGTTGTACCATGTCTCATGGTTGAGTTAACATGTTCTAATATTTCAGTAGTGTTTGCCTCGCCCTTTGTATCAAGGAATTTTTTAATTTTCTGTCTTAATCTAGTAGTTCTCATATTTACTTATCTCCGTTACTTCTAGGCTGTTTTCTTTCATGATGTAATACCCATTCATCGGTAGCCCATTCCGATAAAGGGTACTCTTCCCCAATAACTCCACTTTTCATAATCCTCCCAATTCTAATTATCGTAGGATCTGATTCTAAGATAGCTGCAATATCATAATTATCTTCTAGTAGGATTCTATTAGATAGCCAATCTTTAATTTCAACTGTATTCCTAGGTTTTTCTGAAAGGTGTTTTTTAACTAAATCACGAATTGTTTCCGCATTCATTAATCTCATCTCTCATTCTATCGGCTTCGACTGCCGGTTCGATATAGGTAGGGCGGCGGGGGGTAATATAACGCTTCTGCAACTTATTATTCAATTTAGTTACATATTGTTGCACTAATCATGACCTTTTCTAAGTCATTATTCAGTGTTAAAATGGAACTAGTTATTTTTCCAGTAGAAATATGTAACAAAATGTAACTATAATAGGTAATTTAATACATACTTTGTAAGTGGCTGATTACGGAGGCAGTCAATGGTGTCGGAAGGTTCTGAATTGGAGGCAATTCCCAGTTTTATTTCTACACCTACAAAAATCCGCAGCAGATATCGTCGTAGATTGCTCAATAGACTATCTGAAGGTGGTGCGACTGTTACAACGCTAGCCAGGGATATAGGCCTCCAGATTCCTCATGCTTCTGCGGAGTTAAGAAAGCTAAGGAATGAGGGGCTGGTCTCTAGTGATCTTGTTGCGGGTAGCAGAGGAGCATACCTACATCTAACTGAATTAGGTTGGAATAGAATTAGATCGGATGAGAGGTCTAGAGCTTTAGAAGCCCTCCCTCTCCCTTCTTTGCCAGGTAAATTTTGTGTATTGGATAAAGATGGTAGTAATATTCTAATGGGATTATCTTCAATACCTAAATCACCAATGATTCTAATTCCTGACAGGCCTCCTAATTCAGAAAACAATATTGATGATTCCATAGGAAATGAAGGGGTTCGTTGGAATTGGGCTATTTTCAAAGAAAAAGACCCCAGGTGGTTTGATTTACAAAGTTTGAAAGTCACTCAGGAACCTCCTATTTCTACAGATCTTGGTATAATTGACACATATTCTGGGCAATCTTCTGTTATAGGGATTATTAGGGCCAATTTGATTAATGAGATGAGTCAATTAGCAATGACTTTTGGGACTTGGTATGATATGCCTAAGTCAAGACAAAACCCACCCCTTAACGAGAATACTTTCCATCGAGGCGATTGGATTCTAGGTGAATGTCATAAACTAAGTCAAGAAATAAGGCCTAAAGTTCCAATAGTGGCTATACTTCCTGACAGTCTTTCCAGAACTATGCTAATCAGAACTACTCGAATAAATTCTTTGGTGATAGCAAATTTAGCAGGTTTAGATATAATCAGTGATTCTTACCCTCTATCATCTCTAGATATATGGATTCATAAGGCACATCCTAGACTTCCAGATAACGAATTGAAAAGAAGAGTACAATCTTTGAAGGATAGAATAATGTCTACTAGGAAGGTTAGAACTGATGATTCTACTTGGAGAAAATTTAGAAGAGATTGGGGGGCAAAATCTTTCACAATTGATGAGTCGAATATAAGAAATTTAGATACGAGAAACTTAGGTGATTCTGCTGTTGAATCATTAATGAGTTGGGTAATTTCTGACGAAAATCGCCCATCACTTATTTTAGAAATTAGTGAAAACATTTCACAATCAATCAAATCATCTATAATTATTCATCCTAAATTAAGAATTTTGATTAAGGAAAAAATATGTACTACAACAAAATCTTCAAATCTTCTGTATAATGATATTCTAAGGCCACTACCTTGGCTAAGGCTGAAAACTTCTAATGATGAAATTATCTCTCTAAAATTGATTGACAGTTTACCTAGAATTGTTGTAAATGATGATATTCCTTCCTCCTTAGAAATTAATCCTTGGAAGTTAATTGGTCTGAATAAGTCTCATAATTTTGAATCAGAAGAATTAGANCCAGGGTACCTTTCAATGNTTAATTCTGCGATTTCTCAATTCCCAAATGGTAACGAGGAATGGGCAAATCAGATGGAAGCAAGATACCCNTTAGCAGCNTGGATAGCTTCTCCTAAGGCTACNAGATGGCCAAGATGGCAGCGGCTGAAAGATAGATTGTCAATTGAGTGGTTGGTTTTATTTGACATTGATCATATTCCTCTGAATAGACTTGCAGAACTCGCTGATCAGGCAAACGAAGAGATTCTCAATTATTTTGCAGAAAAGTTAGGACAGAAAATCAGAGAAGATAGTCAAACTGCAATTAGAACCCGTCCAGCTGTAGATTTCATAGAAGCTTCATCTGGTACNTCTTGGNTTGCTGCACAGTTTTTNNCNAATGCCGCATGGATTCCTGATAATCTTCATAATGATTTAATTAAATGGTCACTAGANGCGTGGATNTCTTCACCTCCAAAGAAATCTCTACCTGCTCTTCAAGGNGTTTNTTGGTTATTTAGTTCTGGNCGNAACTCNAATGAAGATTTNTCTCGGNCACTTGAAAAAATTTTATTCAAAGCACAGACTCTATCAAAAAATCATGATTTGAAGATTTGGGAATCATTGGTTAATTATTCGATTGATGGCAGAGAACTATCGAAAGAAGAATTAAATNATATTACAGAAAGATTACCTTATGATTGGTGGGCNCCCATATCATCCGAGATTTTATTGAAAATGCTCAGTAATGATGAATNAAATGATTGGTTATTTTCTTCNTCATTCCCATGGCCTGCTCTANTTCTAAGGCCAATTGGNGAATCATCCAATACCCCNGGATTAGAAAACCTATCACATCCTGGATTTAATCCNGAAATATATCCTCTACTTGTTCGTCGACTTAGAGGTCGCAGAGTTAGAGATACTTTACCAAGTTCTGCGGATCCGTTATTGGATTTGTTAGATGCAATAGAATCTTCAATAAATAGTTCTCCACCCTTACCTGGAAGAACTCATTCACTTTCAGGTTGGTTAGCTCAACCTATAGAAAAATGGCCAAATTTTTCTTCTCAAATTATATTTCAGGGTGACCCAATGATAGGCGAAAGACTACTTTCTAGGAAGACCGGTTTTCACGAAAATATCAATTCAATTAATTTATAATATTATTTTTCTCCCATTAAATCTATTTTTTCTGAATCGATGAGTTATTGAATGAATATCTCTTAGAATCTCTGCCCAACTGGCAACACCGAGTTGACAAAACCCCCAGCCGGAGGTGATAGGATGAAACTCGGTACCACAGATATGGGTCTCCGTCTGTCGAAGACC
>PCAW01000033.1:0-31614 GCA_002730775.1 Methanobacteriota archaeon
GGGTATGCACCTATTTGTCTTCCAAAAGTAATCCCAGATTTTCCATGAATTGAAGATGAACTAAGCACGGGATTATCCACCTGTTCTGGCCTTCTTATCCTATCACCTTGAGACTCCCACCAAATCTGAGATAATTCTGAACCAATAGGGAAGATTTCTTCAAGAAGAGGTTTNTCAATCTCTTCACGNACTTTTTTCTTGAAATTTCTAAAATCNTTCTCAGATATTTTTTGGAATCCTTGNCCTTCAACCTGTCTAATATTTATTCTACGTAACCANAGCCCCNNAGATCTTAAATCTTCTAATAAACTGAGATTCATATCATAACTCTTTTTCGTTTCTCCATTTAATCCCGCAATGAAATTAAGNCCNGGTAAAAGTTTAGGCAAACCTCTTTCNCCCTTTACTCTACCAAAATCATTGATATGCTTTATNGCAATTTTTAATTGCCCTGGGTCACAATTAAGCCAATTCATTTCATGGACGTGTGGATCTGCAGATTCTAAACCAAATGATAAAACCGCCCCATCNCTCAGATTTTCNACTAAACATTTTGTTATTTCNANAGATGGTTCAATATTCTCAGCAATTATNGAGGGATTCCCGTTATCTACATGTAAGATATCTAACCTNTCATCNTCCCTTGCTCCANAAAGAACTTTATTGATTGGTTCGGGATTAGGGATTGGATATTCCAATTCTCTAACTCCTTCTGCGCGATATGTGTAGATATCTGTTGCTCCGCCAATTCGTATGTTTTTAACACCAGAATCTAATGCACCAGATATTTCCTTCAGAATATCTTCTTCACTCCTCCATAATGGCACACCTTTTTTGGGTTCTATACAAAACTTACAACCTCTTTTGAACCTGACACAGCCTTGATATAATTCGATCTCATAAGTTAGTGGACCGGGCCTTCCATCTACAGTAAATAGGTCTGGATGATTTTTAACAGCCTTCGAGATAGAACCATAATGCGCCCAAAGGGTCCATTGATCTTTTGTCCTCTTACCNTGCTTCCATTCACCAGTAGAAAGNAANGANTTCAAAGAAGAGTCAACATCATTTACGGCACAGAAAAGATTTGTACGTAAAGGAGTCCAACCTGAGTACCTCCAATTTTTTATCGCCCAACCTCCGCATAATATTGGTACTTGACCNGGGATGATAGANATTATTTCATCTAATTCTCTCTGGCTCACTGGNGTNCCACGTACNTATTTCCCAGGNACTATCGAGCCTGCAAGTACTACAGTGCCTGAAAGATTACTTAATTCACTCCTAATTCTATCCCTATTCGATTTATCTTTCAGAAGTTGTTTATATTTAATTCTCCATTGATCTATTGTTAGATATGTATATGGGACACCTCTGGACTCTAGAACCCCACAAATATAGCGGATATGGAAACCAAGGTAGTTTGGAACGCCAAAAGCAGCCGGCTCATCCTCATAGCCATCTATTACAAGCCAACCTTCCATATATCATTGGAGGAGTATCTCAGCAATGAATCAAACGGTTATTTTCTACCGTNTCTACGCCTATTGCCAGACCCACCACGGGATTCATTGGACTCTTGTACACTTATTTTNCGGCCATGGAATTCTGCTCCATCTAATTCTTTTACAGCTTTTTGTCCATCTTTGAGACTTGAAAATTTAATGAAGGCAAAACCTCTAGATTTACCTGTCTCACGATCTTTAGCGATATGTACTTCTTCGAGTTCTCCAAAAGTTGAAAATAATTTCCTCAAATCCTCTTCATTTGCATCCCAAGAGATACTTCCAACGAATAATTTGACTCCTGATGATTCTAGCATATTAGATCTTGCTGCTTTCAAAACTTGACGTTCAGCAGACAGTTCTTCTTTTGTAGCAGTGCCATCATTCACCTTGCTCATACAATCACGGCATCTAATTGGCTTACCGGGCGTTGGCTTAAATGGGACTTCAGTAGATTTTGAACACATCGTACAAGTTGTTTTATGCATCTCTCTTCGTTGACCTCTCGAACGATTATTTGAATTGTTACGCCCCATTTGTTTAGCCACTGAGGATGGAATATCGTGTTTCATCCCCCTCCTAAAGTCGGCTAGAGGAGAAAGATATGGNCGGGCTCCGTCATGACCAAGCACCTTCTCTGCCTGTTCGGACCATCTCTCACCNGGTCTGTTGAATGTATCAATATCTGAATTNTCAGGTACTGAATAGCCGATGCCAAAACTACTNGAAAGAACACGATAACCTTGATAATCNCATCTNTCACATCTNACATTAAAATCNGGAATTGAATCCGTTTTTTGTAATACTGCTCCNCAAGGAGGACAAATNGCATGGATAACGCCCAAACTATGNCCATCTCTAGTTGATGCTTTTAGCATGGGCTCAAATTGAGTTATCTTAGCNCTTACAATGTCTCTTGAACGCATCGCATCTCCTGCGGATGGNATATATCTATCAACAAAATCAGTCACATATATGTCGGCAAANAATTTCAGAGCCGGGATATCTCTTTCTCCACCTTCTTTTCCTTCGATGTGCAATATTCTAATCTCGGCAGTTTTTGCATTAAGNCGATTTACCTGTCCGATTACTATGTCACCTATTTTTGGNAGATTAGCAGTAGAACCAGGAATTTCGACTGAAATNACNCCNTTTTCTAAAATTAATTTNCCAGAGAGNAAAGCCAAAGCACCNTTTTCTGTGGAAACAATTCCTTCTCCAAGAGACGTATTATCATCAGTAAAAACATGTGTCCCGGGCGTAACAAAGTCACCTGCTGAAGCACTCATTGCTTACGCGACTAATGATTCACCTATGAAGAACACGGGTCAAAATNTNAAAAATCAGTTTGGTGAAAAACGCCAAAATGACACCTTAGTAGACTCTTTTTCTTTNCGATGATGAGAAAAATTGGCTGGTAAAATNAAATCATATTCGTCAGATTTTTCAACNGACCAATTTCTTGATTCGAAGAAGGGNCGTAAATGAGTTGCATGNGAACTATGCATTAAGTGNGAAANTGTTCCATTTTTTATGATTAANTCCAAAAATGGNCNNTCTGCTTTTTCTTTTTGNCTNCCCCAAGGAGGATTNCAGATAATCAAATCAACTTTAGGGAAGNTGGTATTAGNATCNAAAAACTCATTAATTATTATTCCTGATTCATTNAAATTATTTAAANCTAAATTTTCATGCAATATTTCACAAGCTTTCTTGTCTGCTTCTAGAAATATACATTTTTTTGCNCCAAGTTTCAATGCACCAATCCCTAAGANACCGTTTCCAGCACCCANGTCACCAATAATTGAATCAGGAGATAAGTCNCCAAATGAGACTATTGATGATATGAATTGTGATGCNATNTTTCCATCNGTAGAGTACTGTTCNAANTCNACATCCTCACAGGGATGTGGTTNTAATTTTGAAAGAGAAATNGCNAGATGACGTAATCTCATTNAATTACCCGAGAAGATTGTGCATATCAATTACTTCTATTAAAANTAGTATTNNTTAGATAATTATCTTGAATTATTTCTTCAGCAAGTAGTAGTTCAGCGAGNAGAACCCCATANCCTGCAGCCCCACGAATAGTATTATCGGACAATAACTTGAATTTTAATTTCTTACCCGTNACTTCAATTTCACCTACATAAACTGACATTCCNGNNCTAAGATTTTTATCNGGCNGATTANCGATTGAGTCACCCCNTCTATGTTTAATTGGATCTAATTTTCCGTCTACAAAGTTGATNATCTTTGANGAGGANGGGAGTCTGGAATCANAAGTATCGGATGAGAAATTCTGCCATGCTTCTATTATCTCATGNGCACTGATATTATTTGAAAAAATTATCTCTACTGTGGCTAAATGTCCGAAATCATGACTNGATCTAGAACACCAAACTTTCACATCNAAATTTGCTTCTTGNAAAATACCTTCATTTTTTTTACCTAATATTCTNTTTAATTCNGAAANNATACTTTCGGATTCACCCGGAATCGAAGAATCAATAGTTAGGCCACTTCGACCTCTTTCTAACATCTTCCTACCTCCACCAGATAACGATTGTTCNGTAACTATATTAACTGAAGAAAAATCATATTCTGCCATTAAAGGATACAAAGTCAAAGCAATAGGGACAACCATACAATTACTACAAGAAATTAATGAGCCTGTGCCAAAACTTTGAGATTCTAATATTTCTAAATGATCTGAATTAATATCTGGAATCACCAGAGGGACATCTCTTTTCAATCTATGAATTAATGCGTGACTAATTACGCAAAACCCTCTTTCAGCTAGAGGCTGCTCTACTTCATTAGCAATGGAATCGGGTAATGCAGAAAATATTACAGTGACGTTTTGTTCTTTTAATTTACTCACAAGTGCGTCAAAGTCATTTAATCCCAAAACAGCAATATTTGGCAATTTAGGTCTTGGTTCATCAAGGTTCCAAGGTAAATCTTGAATATTCATTCCTACTGTAGAACTTGAACCTATTATAGATACTGGATTAAACCAATCATGGTTTACTAATCTTTGAAGATACCTCTGAGCAACTAAACCTCTTGAGCCAAGAATTGCACAATTCACAGGTCGCATAGTCATCACGTAAATTGATGAAGAACATCTACCTAATAAGAACTGTTTATAGATTAGTAACAAAGAAAAAATCTACAAGTTCAAATACTGTCAATTTTAACCGATTATTATGAATACGATGGGAATTGTCTATGTTGCTATTGGCTTGACTCTTGGTGCGGTAATAGGTTGGCTACTTGCTAGGCAGAAATTAAGTGGTGAAGTAATTAGAAAAGAAGAGAGGATAAAGGCAAAAGAAGAGGCAATCGCGACCTCAGAACTTAGAGTAAAGGCAGAAATACAAAATCTAGTAACTGATTTAGGGAGGAAAAATTCTGAAGAATTCCTTAAATTGGCAGAGGAGAGGCTTGGAAAGGTACAGATTTCAGCAGAAAAAGATCATATGGCTAGGCAGAAAGAAATTGATTCATTATTCGGTCCAATGGTAAAGTCTCTTAATGATTTAGAAAAATTTTCCAAAGATCTGGAAAAGGAAAGGATAGATGCTTATGCAGGGATAAAGCGACAAATTACGGATCTGGGACTACGTACAGAAAGTTTAGGGAAAGAGGCTTCAAATCTTTCAACAGCACTTCGAAAAAGTTCCTCAGTTAGAGGAGATTGGGGTGAAATCGCCCTTAGGAATTTACTTGAGATGGCAGGTATGACTAAACATACTGATTTCCTAGAACAAAAGGGTGCATCGGGGCTTATTCCTGATGTCGTAGTGCGCCTTCCAGGTGATGGATCTATTCCAATTGATGCAAAAACAAGTGGTAAACATTATCTTGAAGCATTAGAAATAGAAAACCTAGACGCAAGACAAGAAAAATTAATTCAGCATGCAAAATCAATGCGAGAAACAATGAATAAATTGGCAGAAAAGGGATATTTGACGAAGGTTTCAGGAAGGGCTGATTTCGTAGTAATGTTTGTACCATCTGAAGCATTAGTTTCTGCCGCCTTTGAAGTAGACCCAACATTACACTCTGATGCAATGAATAGAGGAGTCATAATTACATCTCCTGCTTCTCTAATCGCATTACTAAGAACTGCTGCATTATATTGGCAACAAGTTAGATTTGCCGAAGAAGCAAAAGAAGTGGTTGAAGTTGCACAATTATTTTACAAAAGAATGGCGACTTGGAGTGAACATTTTGCCGAAGTAGGTAATAAGTTGGGTCAAGCATCTAAATTCTATAATAAAGCAGTTGGGTCATGGGAAACTAATGTACTACCTCAGGGTCGTAAACTAGAGAAACTAGATATTGCTACAAACTTACCTAAAAATTTAGTTGAACAAAAATCCATTACTGAGACAGTAAGGACGCCGACTGTTATGAACGAAGAGAAATATGAAAAGGAATGAAAACCTTGACCCTAATCCGAGTGCATGATTAAGTGGCAAACCGGCAGATACCATCCAGTAGTTGATCTACCAAATCAGTACGAAGTCAGAGATTTCACTGGAGGAAACTACACTCCATCAAGATTTGAATATGACATAGGAAGATATGATGAATTAAGACCTGGGATGTATTCTACTGATCTATTTTCTGACGGTAGATTCCTTCATATTGGCATAGATATTGGAGCTCCAGTGGGTACACCTTGTATGGCATTTGATCAAGGAGAAATTTCGCATTTCGGATATAACCCTGAGGATGGAGATTATGGATATGTTATCATCACAAAACACTTGGTTGATAATAAGCCAATTTGGGCTTTATATGGGCATCTAAGTGCTGAATCAATCAAAGGGAAAAAAATAGGTCAGAAGATTTCACGTGGAGAAGTAATTTGTTGGATGGGAGATAAACATGAAAATGGGGGTTGGGAATCACATTTGCATTTTCAACTATCAATTAATGAACCTGAGACTCACGATATGCCGGGCGTTGTAGATCCAAAAAAGAGAGATGAGGCTTTGGAAAATTATCCGGACCCAAGATTGGTTCTTGGACCAATATATTAGATTTTAGAAAGATGAGATTTTAGATCCACGATAGAGCTCATCTCAGAAGGATCAACTCCTTGCATTAATGCTAAAGCTACACTTATCCAATCAGAAATATGTGAAGCATATAGTAACCTTTCAAGATGACTTTTCCCCTCACAGTCAATTATCCAAGAACTATCATTATCAATATTTTCTAACATCCAATTCATTCTTGAATGTACTCTAGAGTGGATATTTCCGCATGAAAAATAAATTATAGAATGCTCGTTTTCATTAGCCGAAGACCATGCTACTATCTCATTATGGTTCATTTCAGGCAACTCTGATGGGCGTGCAAATACATTTGAATTTTCATTTAACTGATTTGCAAACCGGCGCGCTGCAGGAATCAAAATATTAGGTGCGATAATCCCTATTTGTCTATTCATCATTGATTTGGCTACTGAAACAACTAATCCATTTCCACCACATATGTCGAAGTCAGTAGAAGATGAACGTAGACGTTCGATCATTTCCAAAATCTCTTTGTCATCTGGCTTCTTAATTATTCCTAAAGCCCAGCATACAGATAATTGTCTTCCAAACAAATGTCCAAATGCGGACCTAGGCATTTGACCGCCTGGAACAGGAAGGAATAGTGATTCTTCATTTTCGGAAATTAACTTCTCAAGTTTTCCACCTGATGAAATCCCAATTACAGTACCACCTGATTGTAAAGCCTCTTCGATACCATCAATTGTTTCTTCTGTATTGCCAGAATAAGACGTTGCTAAAACCAACCAATCTGGGCCCCACCAAGAGGGGAGGCCATAATCCCTCCATATTACAAAGGGAATTCCTCCCGAATAATCCGCTAAAGTTGAAAGAAACATTCCTCCAGCACCAGAACCACCCATTCCTAAACAGAGAACACCGGACCAATCTTTATCTTCATCAATCTTTATTCCATTAGAGATTGCCAATTCAAAATCATCAATGAATTTACGAGTATATCCTACCATATCCTGCGAATCTAATTCTTTGACAAGTTCTTCAACATCTTTCATATTCATATATCCACCTCGTTAACAAACCCGGGTAATGCTACCCATATATCTTCTATGAACCCAATGCGTAGTTTTGTTAGATTCTTATCATCGTCATAGGGTAAAGCAACGGTCGCCATAGTGTAATCGTGAGGAGTCATTACTTCCGCAGCAGAACTATCCCGATTCAAAATATCAACAATAAATTGTTCTGAGCGAGAACAAATTATTCTAGCCTTTTCCATATCTCTCCATGAAGCTCCTGTGCGGTGGAAAAATTTCAATCGGCGAATTATTGGACCATCTTTTTGCCAGGAATCAATCATCCATAAGTCGTTATTTAATTTCACTACATCTCCAACATCATAAGCAGGTTTCCTGTAGCTCACAGTGAGTCTTGTAATCTCAATACCATCCCTCATTCCAACGACTGTGGACGTCTCCTTTACGGTACCACCAAATTTCTTTGTCAAAATACGAGCCCAGTTTCTCGCCATGGATTTAGATCCAAGTTGTAAATCCCAACCTCCTGTTACAATGCCTTCTTTAGTAATGAAAAACATTGGATCCGCTTCCATTCCATCTAACATTTCGTCTAAAGTACTTCTTAATTCTTTTAGTTCTTTCTCAGATAATTTTCTTCCTGCAGAACGGAGTTGAACAATGGCCTCAAAATACGCACCATCTTTTCTTGTACATGGAGTACAAATTGCATTGCTAGTTTGCAATAAAACTTCAAAACTATCTTCAAAAAAGAAATTATCTATCATTCCTGAAACATCAAGATGAATTCTATTTGTTCTATCATCAATAATCTGTAAAGCAAATCCAACATTCACATCTTCCGCTCTTTCATCTAGTTCTAAATTATCACGAATCCTCAAATCTGCCAATGATTCTTGATTCATCTTTGACCAACGGCCTCTAATTTCATATGACTCACATTTTGGACATCGGAATTGCTGAATAGTCTTTGGGACTTTGGATAATGTTACACGCTTGCGAAAACATGATTCACATAGACGATTAGAAGAAAGTTTGGAAGAATCTCCACAAACAATACAAAATGCATCTTTGGACATATTACTCATGCCTGCGAAAGCGTAGTGCATTAGAATGATTCGTGAGTCAAAAACTAAATTTCCGAGTCATTATCACCCAATGACAGTTTACACTCCCTAATTCTTATTCTGAGATGGTCCAATCTCCTACCCATATAAACAATATAATAACTCAATAAAAAACCTAAGATTGAGTAAGTAACTAAATATGAAATAAAACCGTTCAATGGACCACCTCATCATCTATTTTTTCAAGCAATCTTCTTAACTCATATTCCATATTATATGAGATATAAGTTAGAAGAGAAAGCCCAGCCATTAATATCCAGAAAGATATCACGCCCAAAATTAGGACTTGGAGCATTTTAGGGTCTAAACCTGTTTCGCTAGATTCTGCGATTACAACAGAAGGGTGTCTTTTCTGGTAAACGGTAGTTGCTACAGCAGTAATTGGCACTAATGCAAAGCCGAATAATCCTACTGTAGAAAGTGTGTCTCTGGTTTCGATTCCATCAGGTTGTGCTTTTCTTGATAGAACGATGAATAATGCTACAGCAGTTAGTAAACCAAATGTATTCAATCTAAGATCACCCCAATCCCATGGTACACCCCATTCAGCTGAACCCCAAATTGGACCTGAAATAACAACCCCTAAACCAAACAGAAGGCCTAAATCAGAGCCTGTACAAAATAAATTCCAGCCCCATTCTTTCCTCTTCAAAAACCAGGAGAGTGCCCCAATAAATAATAGACAAAAAGAAAGGAAAGAGGTCCAAGCAAAAGGAACGTGCCAAAATAATATTCGATATGCTTCCGGAGATCTGAATGGCGGAGATTGTACTAAAGGCGCATATGTGTAACCCATAATTGCAGTGAGTAAAACACCTGCTCCACCTATGCATGTCAAACCCCAACCATAATATCTCATTGAAGGCACAGACTTGGGAGAGGTCTCTATATCATGAATGCTCGTTTTTATGCTTCCGGAAGATAAACAGAAACCATCCACACCAATAAACTAATTATAACTGCCAGAAACATCATAAAAATTGGTTCTTCCAATGAAAATCCCCAACTCATACCATTGAGAATAATCATTTCTAGAGAATCTACCAACTCAATAAATGGCCAAACTAGAACTAACAAGAGTAGAGCCACAACAGACGCTCCTGATCTTCTCAAATCTGAAACCAACAAATGCAGTGATGAGGCTGCAATTGCAACAAAGAACATTACCAAGCAAGGTAACCATAACCAATAGACGACAGAATCATTAGTAAAGAACAAATTATCAGAAAGAATAAACCATGAAAGATAAATTAATGGTATTGGGAGTAAAATCGAGGAACCAATAATAGATGATGAAAGACGAAACTTGGGCCCTATTACCGCTGACCACCATCGACCACAACTTTCTTCAGCATATCTGCTAATCAAAGCAGGAGGGATTACTACAGAGATAAAGGATGGAAGTAATATTAAGGCAGATAGAAAGTCAGTCCCTACAAGGGATATTTCTTCCTGGGATACCAAAGCATGAGACAACAATAGTGCAAGTAATGCAGGGATTAGACGATTGATTGTATCGATTGGATTTCTTTTTTCCATCCTGTAAGCCCAATTAAATAGGCTGGAGACTTTTTTTATTGGAACATTATTTGTAGAATTAGGGATAATGAAATCTGAATCTGGTTGCGATTGGGTACTAAAATTAATTTCTTTATTATCGGTAAATGTGAGTGTTCTATTTGCTATTGAAATTAAGTCAGAATCATGTGTTGCTATAACTATGCCATGACCTCTTAAAATTAGAGCTCTCAGCCAATTAATCAATAGTAATTTGGCAGATTTATCTAGTCCTTCTGAAGGTTCGTCTAGTAGTATGACTCGAGATTTTTTAGACAGCAAAGCAGGTGCAAGTCCTGAAAGTACCGAGAGCCTTCTAGTTAATCCTCCAGATAATTGAGAAACTCTATCTGAACTTCTATGTTTAAGGCCCCAACAATCAAGTAATTCTAGGACTTTGATATTATCGAATTCGCAACCAGAAACTGTCAATACTGTTTTTATTCTTTCTTCAACCGTTTCTTCACCGGAAATTCCGTTCTTTTGTAGACTTAGACCCATCGGAGGTAAAGGATTTCTTCTACCATCTGAATCTCTTATTAATTTCATTTCCGATAAGTCGTCTTTCCAATAGACTGATCCAGAAGAAATTGTATGCATACCTGCACTAGATTCGAGTAAGGTGGTCTTACCGCAACCATTTGGACCCACTAAAGTTACCACCTCTCCTTCCAATAATTCAAAATTAAAATCTGATATTACAAGGCGGCTACCTCTATGAATTTGAAGACCCGAAATCTGAATTAGGGTCTGAACTTCCATACACTTCCGAGGGTGGTTCACCGTTTGAGTCGTTCTACAAAGTATCGAAGGCGCTATTGCTACAATACGGCCGGATACAATTCGTGATAACCTCTGCGGAGTATGATTTATACTGGTCACAATTAGAAAATAGTGATTTCATACTTCTTTCAATTTATGTTATAGTTTCAATAATTCCTTTTGTAAATTCATCAAGAGAAAAAACAAGTGTAGCATTGGCTATGGTTCTTTCACTGCTTCTAGTAATGTTTGTTAGATTCACTTTTACTATCTTGGAACTAGATTTTAATGAGATACATTTTCTTTCTTTATACCCTTTTTTGGCAGATGATCCCACACAAATTCATCGTTTTATAACATCTGCTTGGTTACATGGAGATTGGCTTCACGTACTATCGAATGTTCTTGTTATTGGGCTTGTTGGTGTTCCCTTGGAACAAAGGTTAGGCAGTAAAAGATGGCTGCTTGTTTACGCCCTAGGTTTCTTAGGAGGAAATTTAGCCTGGGTCGCTACACATCCAGATTCAATAAATCCTGCAATAGGTGCGAGCGGTGCTGCCTTTGGATTATTGGGAGCTTACATGGCATGTTGGCCAAATGATGAAATAGAATTCCCCCTATTATTCTTAATTAGAGCATGGCCAATATGGATAATTGTATTTGTGAGATTAGGATTAGAAATTTATCAAATTTATGTAATACAAGAGGGGACCTCTGGGGACACCAATATCGCCCACATGGCTCATATAGGAGGATTTTTTATGGCATTTTTATTAGCGAGAATTATAGCGAGAGGGGGGCCAAGTCCACTTAATTCTGAAAGCACTCAAAACAATGCTACAAACATCGGTGAAGCAAAGAGAATTGTTGCAAAAAGAAATCTAGGAGTTTTAAATGAAGACCCTTGGGAGATTGAAGGGAAGCCTCTTCAAGGAAATGCAAAAAGAATAATGAAGAATCTTAAAGAGCAGGGAGATGAATTAGAAACAAGACAGGCATGGCTTGAAGAGTTAGCAGAGAATACAATTTGCCCAATATGTGAGGGGGAAGTGAAGTTATTCGAGAAAGATGAAAATTACAGCCTGATTTGTTCCTTGAACAAAGAACATCTTTTTTGGCCATAATTCTAAAAAAATGAATTAATTATCGGTTCAAATTATACCTCTACCTGTGCTGGCTCTCTAAGAGAGCCATGGCAGGAGTATCGAAAACAGTTGGGCCTATGTTAGTTGTAATGTTGATGTTGGTACTAGATTTATCAGTCGGAGTTTCTGCAATTGTACCATCAGAAGATGACTCTAATCAACACCTTAACGAAGAGAATGAAGATTTGACACAGGTGTTAGATGATGAAATACCACTACTAATTTGTGGTGATGAGGTATGTCCAGAAAAATTTCTTGGAATAGGGTTTCCACCTTGGGATGCAAGTCCTGCAGTTGAGGACCCATACTGGTGGATGAACTTCAATACAGATAAAGATTCTAATGGAATGGAAGATAGTCTACAATATATGATAGCGGGGCAGAAAGAATCTCATTCTGCGACAGCAATTCTAGGAGATGATGGACGTATGACTACTGCGATAATTGTAGGGTTCTCATGGCACCCCGGAGAGACCGATCTACAAAAATTGAAAGAAATTTTAACTAGACATGGATGGGAAGAAGAAGGTTCTTGGTTTTTTCCTGTAGATTATATTGATTCAATAGTCATTGATCATGTCCCAGTCAGTTCATTGATAGAAATTTGGCAACAAGAGGGAGTAGTAATGATAGAAGAACAAGATAAGATTGTTTCTTATCTGAGCATAGCTACAAGAGGATCTAAGGTTCAGACATCTGATGTTTACGATGAGACCTTGAGAAGTTTTGGATATGATGGGTCTGGAGTTGTTATCGCAGTATTGGACTCAGGAGTAGATAATGAGCATTTTTCTTTAGATGATTTCTCAGATAACAATAATGATAATGAAAAACAACCCGATGACCTCTCGGATCCTAAATGGTTAGCTGGTTGTGATGCAACATCTTGGAACTCTCAAGATTGTAACGATGGTGAGTTTGATCCAGATGATGGAAATGGTCATGGAACACATGTTGCAGGTATTGCTTTAGGAACTGGAGATTCAAGAAGGGTCAACCAAGGTTATGCACCTGGATCCTACCTTGTTGATGTGAAAGTAATGACAGATTCTGGAGGAAGTGCAGGTGGAGATGAGGGACCTATCATCAAAGGATTACAATGGGTCTTACAAAATGTAAATACTGATTGGGGAAATAATGATTCAAGTGAAGGTATCGACGTAATGACAATGTCATTCGGCAGTGGAAGTTCACCGGTTGGTGAAAATGATCAAGGTGACGATGGGAATAATTCTGCAGCTAGGCTTGTTAATAATTGTGCAGAAGCAGGTATTGTACCTATTGCTGCAATAGGTAATGATGGTAGCAATAGAGTCACTTCAGTAGGTGCCGCAGATTCTTCCATTACTGTTGGAGCAATAGATGACAAAAATACAATCCAAAGAAATGACGATGACATAGCAGATTATTCAAACTCGGGACCTAGGGTCGATGATAATGATGAAGATAAATGGGATGAATTGAAACCTGACGTAGTAGCTCCAGGTTCAGGTATTACATCAGCGCAACATGCTACGTCAAGTTCTACAATTCCAGGGCAAGATTCTACTTCTCTAGCCGATGATGGTTATGTTTCTATGGATGGTACCAGTATGTCGACACCTGCCGTAGCAGGATTAGTTGCAATCATTTTACAAATAGATGATGAATTAGAACCTCAAGAAGTTAAGGATTTATTGAGAAATAATTCGGAGGTTAGAGGGCCTGCCTCAATGCCATCAGTTTCAGATATATGGAATGAGGATTATGGATTTGGAATTATTGACGGAAATCTAATCCTTCAGGCTATGTTAGGAGATGATAATGGTGGAGGAGGAGACCCCGGTAATGGAACAGGAGGAGGAGACCCTCCAGTTGGTGAAGGAACAGGAAATTGGGCAGTTATAGAAGAACCGAGTGTTTCGTGGTTAATAGAAGGGGAAAGATATACTGTTAGTGGACATATTAACGATGCTGGAGAAGAGAATGGAACTACTGAAGAAGTTCAAGTTCGGGTCACCTACAAGATCAGAGCACCTGGGGGGGGGCCTCTTTCAAATGATAAAATCCTAGTTGATTGGCACCAGGCACTCGGAACAAGTAATTGGACCACAAATTTTGAAATTCCAAATTTTGTTGAAGAAGATGAAGATGCAGAAACTCTCAAAATAGAGGTTAAATCTAGAAATGAGTTTGACCAATGGAGTAATTCAACAAAAAATACTTACAATTTGGGGAAATTATGGCTTGAAGTAAATTCACCGAATAATCAAGATATTGTAAGCGGAAACGTTGAAGTTAGTGGATTATTGGAAACAGTAAATGGGGCTCAACTACAGTGGAGACTAGGGACTGATGAATGGAAAAATACGACTTACTATTCAGGCAGTAGTGACCAAGTAAAAGAATGGTCTATTCTCTGGGATACTGAGGATATTGATGATGGAATACAAAGGTTCTCTATCAGGTTTGTTAGTGGAGCGGGTGTTGCTTCTGAAGAGATTCGTATTACTGTAGAAATTGACAATAAACCTCCATCACCCGACTTGATGTTTAGAACTGGAATCTCAGTTCAAGAATATGGTATACCAGTTAGTGAGACATATGTAAATACATTTTTAGAAGCAAAAGTTCAGATAAGAAATATAGGTGATATTTCAGCAGATGAGTTAATAATTTATCTTTTGGAAGACGGTTATAGGAAAGATGAGATAATCATTCAGAGTTTAGAAAGTGGAGACATAATGGAAATTTCACTTTCATGGAACCCATCAACTGTAGGTAATAAACAATTAACTGTTTCTTTAGACCCTCTAGACAACATACAAGAAAATAATGAATCCGATAACGACATATCAATTACGTTCCCAGTTTTGCAAAGACCTCAAGGTATTGATTTAGCATTTAGAGATGGAGCGGTGAAGACAGAGCCTTCTATTCCAAGACCTCAGGAACAATTCTTGATTACTGGTAGAATCGATAACTTAGGTTCAACTGATGCAATTTCTGTGGATGCAACACTTTGGCTTAAAAGTGATTTAGGTTGGATGAAAGAAAGAACGACCACTGTTTCGCTTGTTGTAGGACAGGGCGCTAGTCAAATTGCATTTGCTTACATTGCTCAAGAAGTAGGGCCTCTAGAGATCAAAATTACAGTTCAGGGGGAAAGTGATTTAGATATGAGTAATAATGAGATCATTTCCACAATTCTTGTGGACCAGTCATCATTGAAAGCTCCTCGTAATTTGGCATTTGATTATGGAGAAGAACCAGTGAAAGTGATAGATCTGAATGGAGAAGGTTTACTTATAACAAGTAAAGAGGGAGGATTAGCTCTATATCGATTAAATGAGAATCTTGCACTAGTTCCTTGTTCTAATGTTCTTGAAACAAAGTGGTCAGGAGATTTGACATCTTGGAGTACCAGTGATGGATACGCTCATATTTCTTGGACTAGGAGATATATTGACAATCTAGGTTATTTCAAACAAACTATTAGTTACTCAAGAATTGATGCTTCTTGTCAAATGAGTCCTATTCAAGATTTAATGCAACCTATATCGTTATCAGAGGGGAAATATTTTGGTATCGATATGGATGTAAGAGGNACTGACATANTTATTGGAGGATATCATAGAGATATTTCAACAGGNGGGACTTTCAAGGACCTAACNAGTGTGTTCTTACTAAAATCAGATTATCCAACCTCATCCGATGACTGGAANCTCACGCCAAATGTAATTGATGANATTGAACTTAGTATGTATGATTNCGACCCATTAGNTGTAGAANTTGGAGAAGAATACACTCACATACTATACCAATCAAATAGAGATGANATTACTGGTGATGAGAGAATCGGATTGTGGTATGCACATGGTTCCAGTGACCAAACTTCTTGGACCTACAGGAAGNNTATTGGAGATGAAGCNGGTATGCAAAANATGTCTGTAATAACACATGAAGGAAGTGATTATATCTATTCAGTTTGGAAAGAAGGCTCAGATGCAGAATCGAAATTAGTTTCAAAAGTTACTGATTCAACCATGACAGCTTTAGAAAATCTAAGTGTAGAGATACCATCTAAAGGAATCGNGAATATTCAAATGACTGAAACTCACTTAGGGATACAGATTTTTTATGACTTTGTTGGACCTACTGGCAGTCAGATACAATATGGTCTGATGAATCCAATTCATGAGGAAGAATGGATTGGACTATCTGATAGGATTACAACAGGGAAAAATCACCTTTCATCAGTAGATAGAAGTCCTTTAAGTGACCAATCAATAATTCTAAGTTGGAATGAGATATATGGATGGGAAATAAGATCTTTAATAGATGATAATGACCCAGATAGAGGCGATTTGAATTTACTTGATGAGATGAGAGTATATCTAGGACTCGATGAACAAAATTTTGGAATATTGATGGCAGGAATCTCAATAACTGTCCTNCTNATATGTTTATTGTTGCTCTCTACAATGTCGCTAAGTGCNGTAAAATGGTTAGGTAGAAAAAGAACNAGAGTTGCTACNGGGAATATANTNTTAGAANAAAATGTAGTCGATATAGTAGAATCAACAGACATAGAAATTAAGTCTTCAGAAATTGAATTGATAGATGAGGNAATTGAGGAAANTAATGCTCGAAAACAAAGAAGAGATAGTCGNAAAAATACTAATNCNTGGNATACACAAATNCAATTACAAGAGAGTAAACAAGAATTAGNAGAACCTCNACAAAAAATNCCCTTACCACCTCTAGGAGTGGCAGAAATACCACAAATTAATAGACNAATTTTATGTCCTGAGTGTTCATCAAGATTTGAAGTATCAATGGGNCTTAAAATNATTAAATGTCCTATTTGCGANAATAGAATTTCATTGTAGGTGANATAGTGCGAGTCTTGCTTGCATCCNCTTCGGAGAGGAGATTCGATTGGTTAAATGGNCGNTATGAAAGNATTGAACTAATTTGTAAGCCTCTTTTNAGTAAAGAAAAAAATATAGAAAATGAGGTGAATGTCGAACAACAATCGTTAGATATTTGTTTTNCAAAAGCTGAATCAGCNGCATTAGAGTGGAGTTTAAGAGATTCAGAGGCAATNAATTCCCCTGACCTAATAATTGTCTCAGATACTTTAGTAGAAGCCCCNGGAGNGGAAATAGCNTTGGGAAAACCCAAAGATAAAANGGAAGCAGCAAGTATGTTACTGAGACTTTCAGGAAAAAGACACAGAGTTTGGTCTTCTACAGCAATATTGACTCGTAATAATAATCAATATGAAAAACTATATTCTAAATGGAGATATAAAATTTGGACTGATTATGCAATAGTAGAATTTGAAAATTTAAGTGAAGAAAACTTGATTTCTTTGGTTGAAAATAATTCATGGGTGGGGAAGGCAGGAGGTTACGATTTTGCCGGAGAGGCCAGCCAATATACAAAAATAATTGAAGGAGATGTAGTTACGATTCTAGGTTTCTCAAAGCAAGCAATTGACGAGTTTGAAGCAATGACCTAAACGAAAACTACTCCCCCAAATTTCAGTACAAACTCTTTTTGAATCTCATCGAACCATTCTAGCATCGAAACCGTAAATCGAACAGAAACTACTTCTTGATCCATCAATAGATCATCCTGAATTCCCTTCAGCGTCCCTGGAGCAGCACCACACGAAACGCAAGCTCCATCCAAATCTAGAATTAAAGATAACACCCTCTCGCCAATATTATTCGTCTCAATTTCTGCCGAACTTACTAACAGGCCACCTCCATGACCATCCAATGCGGCTCTAACTACTCCTAACCTAGACATTAAAGCAGGAATTAAATCGGAATCATTCGATTCAAATAACTTAACTAAAGATAATTTACTTAATCTTTCTAATTCTGCAGGGTTTTGAGACTCAGAGATACGACGCATTGCTTCTTCTTTAATGACATCTTCAATCTGTTTTCTATATGATTCAGATAAGTCTTCCGTGACGGGTAATTTGTTATCCGAGTGGTTACTCATCAATTATCCGAGTATGTCATTTCACTTTAGGATGACCAATAAAAACTATAATCAGATGAATATTTTATCAAGCAAATAAGCATTTGTTCAAAAGGGGTGACATACACGAAAGGTTAGGGATTTAACATGTCTAACTATTCACGACTACTGAAAATTCAAGATTTGTATGCATGTATTGATGATACATCCATTCTAAAGGGAATTAATTTAGAAATAAAACCTGGAGAAATTCATGCAATAATGGGAAGAAATGGAAGTGGTAAAACTACTACTGCAAATATTATTATGGGGCATCCAGACTATGAAGTTGAAAGTGGAACAGTCGAACTGAATGGTGAAAATCTACTAGAAATGGAAACATGGGAAAGAGCGAGGGAAGGAGTATTTTTATCATTCCAATACCCACAATCAGTTCCGGGACTACAAGTTGGAAACTTCCTAAGAAAATCAGTTGCAGCGATTCTAGGTGAAGAAGCGGCTAAAGGAAAAGAATTTAGAAATAAATTAAAAGAATCTATGAAAGAACTAGATATTCCTTCTTCATTCCTTGGAAGATATGTAAATGATGGATTTAGTGGAGGAGAGAAAAAGAGATTTGAGATTTTACAGCTTATGCTAATGAAACCAAAATTAGCAATCCTAGACGAAACGGATTCAGGATTAGATATTGATGGCATCAGAACGGTTGCTAAGGGAATTAATGCCGCTATTAGAGGTACAGATTCAGGGGCATTGATTATTACTCATTACTCTAGAATTCTTGAACATGTAAAACCTGATAAGATACATGTTCTAATTTCGGGTAAGATTGTAAAAACTGGAGGACCAGAATTGGCATTAGAACTTGAAGAACGGGGCTACGATTGGTTGGAAGAAGGTTCTGAGGATTAAATGGAGGTATAAATATGTTAGATAATGATGCAAGGGAAGCGGTTGGAGACTACAATGCAGGATGGCATGATCCAGAGAACTCAACAATTCGATTTGATGCTGGTCTATCGGAAAAGGTTGTCAGAGATATTTCAGAACTAAAAAATGAACCTGAATGGATGACGGAAATGAGGGTGAAGGCTTTCAAACATTTTGATGAAAGGCCAATGCCAACGTGGGGAAATATGTCTATGCTCAAGCAGATTGACTTCGATTCGATTTGCTATTACCTAAGATCATCAAAGGCTACAGAAAATGACTGGGAAGACGTCCCGGAAGATATTAGAAACACATTCGATAGATTAGGTATACCGGATGCTGAGCAAAAATGGCTCAGCGGTGTCACCGCTCAATATGAATCGGAGGCAGTTTACCACTCAATCAGAGAAGATTTAGAAAAACAAGGAGTGATATTCTTAGACATGGACAGTGGTTTAAGAGAACATGAGGAATTAGTAAAAAAATGGTTCGGTAGCGTGGTCCCTTATTCTGACAATAAATTTAGTGCACTAAACACTGCAGTTTGGTCTGGTGGATCATTTATTTACGTACCAAAGGGAGTCCATGTTGAATTACCTGTTCAAGCATACTTTAGAATTAATGCAAAGAATATGGGTCAATTTGAAAGAACACTAATCATTGCAGACGAAGGTAGCAGTATCCACTATGTTGAAGGATGTACTGCACCAACTTACTCAACAGATTCTCTGCATTCTGCAGTAGTAGAACTAATCGCATTACCCGGAGCACATATCAGGTATAGTACTGTTCAGAATTGGAGTGCTAACGTGTACAACCTTGTTACGAAAAGAGGTATCGCTCATGAGAAAGCAAAAATTGAATGGGTAGATGGAAACATTGGTAGTAAACTTACTATGAAGTATCCATCAGTAATTCTCAAAGGAGAAGGATCCCATGCAGAGGTTATTTCAGTAGCTTATTCTGGTTCAGGGCAGCATCAAGATGCTGGTGCAAAGATACATCACTTAGCAAGTAATACAACAAGTAAAATATTATCTAAATCAATTAGTAAGGATGGAGGTAGAGGTTCATACAGAGGGCAAGTAACTGTATCACCTAAAGCAGATAATTGTAAATTAAACGTGGTCTGTGATGCTCTAATTCTAGATGAAAAAAGTAGGAGTGACACATACCCAACAATGGAAGTAGCAAATCCTACAGCACGTTGCGAGCATGAAGCCAGTGTTTCAAAAGTTAGTGATAATCAATTATTTTATTTAATGAGTAGGGGACATTCAGAAGAAGAAGCACTAGCACTGATAGTGAATGGATTCTTTGAACCTTTTACCAGAGAACTCCCAATGGAATATGCTGTTGAACTGAATAAGTTGATGGCATTGGAAATGGAAGGAAGTATTGGTTAATAGAGGTGTTCAATCCAAATGAAGTCTGAAGAATTATACCTATCTCTAGATGAACCTGACAATGCAGATCATCTATGGAGATATTCACCTTGGAAGAGAATTCACCCTACTGGAGATATTAGAGAAATACCTAAAGAGTATAAACAACCAAAGATAGAATTATCTTTTCTTGATGGAAGTGATGTACCAAGTGAATGTAGCATAACCAAAGAAGAAAGTAAAGGCAGAAAAAACAATTTCAGTGATCCGGTTTCAATGAGTTTCATTGAGTCGGTTTCCCATGACTCAAAATTTACTTTCAAAGTGGAGAATAATACAATTCTAGAAAAGCCAATTTTATTGAGAATAGATTCTGAATCATTAAACTCTGCTGTAAATTTATCAATTGAAATCGGAAGACATTGTGAGTTAGAATTAATCACATTAATAGAAGGGAAACCAGAGTGGTTTGGATTTTTGCGTCAAGGTAAAATTGGTGAAGGAACGATATTGAATGATGTCGTTGTTGGTCAAATGAAGAGTGGAACTTTACTAAGAGTTGATGCAATTAATATTGGCAAAGATTCTCAAGTTAAAGCAGGAAATATCAGTTCTGGTTCAGAAAAAACTAAGTCTGATTTAAGATATATGATGGATAAAAGAGGGAGTAACCTCAGAGTTCTTGGATCAATCTTGTCTGCAGAAAAGATGCATATCGATCACCATATAGAGATTTACCATGATGCACCAGAGACTTATAGTAGACTAGATTGGCATTCTGCTTGCGGAGGGAATAGTAAGACAATAGGAACTGGCATGTTAAGAGTATCTGATGGCTCTAAAGGTGCTGATGCAGGTCAATTATTCCATAACCTATTACTTTCAAAGAAAGCAGAAGCAGATAGTATTCCTGAACTAGAAGTAAGTGAGCACGATGTTGTTGGTTGTGGGCATGGAACTGCTAACGGACCTGTTGATGAAGAGCAACTATTCTATCTGGAGGCTAGAGGATTTAGTCCAGATGATGCAAAAGATGCATTGATAGCGGCTTTTCTAAATACTACTCTCTCAGAAATGGGGAGCGAAACATTACATCAGTGGTTAGCAGAGAACTTACAAGATGAATTAAAGTCTCTAACAACATAGAAAGAAATTAGAACCTATTTACCGTAGACATCTTGTGGACTATGACCATTGTAAGGAAATAACTTGTATTTGTGGCTTCTCTGGAGCGGCAATACCAGTTAGACAGCATATGGAATGCCCTAATTGTAGAAGAGTTGTTGAAGCATGCTGCGAGGGAGTTCCAAGTTATTGATGGATTATAATTTCAAATGATTTATATCAACAAATGAACTGTACCATTGTAGATGTTACCTAATGGACTGGAGGAAAGGACTCGGGAAGAGAGAGTTGGGAGACTTATTGCATCAATTACAGGAGTGTACTTAATTCTTTTATTTATAGTTCCAGTTTTCTTAGTTACGAACTCGGTACCTGAACTTTCCGGTAGAGCAAATCGAATAGACTATGCTACTGAGGAGGGGTGGGGGTCTTGGGGAAATCAAAATAATGGTCTGAATGAAGATATTGGGCATAACCAAGAAGTATTCGGTTACTTTAGTTGGACTGAACTAAATCCAGTAGCAGCATTTGTATACTCTTTTGGAGACCTAAATTGCCATCAAAAAAGTGAGAGATCTTGGGAGATAAATGGTAATCAATTAGCAGTTTGTGTCAGAGATGTAGGATTATTCCTAGGTTTATTTATGGGAGCATTGTTTTGGAGATCTAAAGGTTTGAACAGATGGACTGTTAGAGACTCTTTCCTATCTGTGTTCAGAGATGAAAATATAAAATTATTATACGTTGAAGATAGAAGAATGCTCGCTATGGTATTGTTTCTTTCAATAGGTGCATTACCAATAGGTTTTGATGGTTTTTATCAACTGTTAACAGATTATGAGTCGACTAATCCTATCAGATTGATTACAGGTACCATAGCAGGATTTGTATTATCATGGTGGTTCTGTGCTGCAATTAGTTCAAAAACACAAGATTTTACAGACTCAAGTCAAGTTAAACTTCCTGCAAATGCTAGGTTGATATTCAAAGACTAATTTTTCCCTTGCCACCATTCTATCAAATCCTTTTCATCAAAAGGGGGTTTGATAGAAGAATTACCAGGACCTAATATTTTGATCCTCTGAATACAACTATTAACTGCTACAGAATATCTTCCTGAATTAATAATTTGACCAATACAAAAACGAATATGGGTAGTTGGATTTTTTCCTATCCATGATTTAATTTCTTTCCTTAGAGGCCAAATTGCGAGAGAAAGATATCCAAATGGCAAGATTTGTTCTTTAATCTGGTTTCTAGCTGTATCTCTTCCAATTAACGAGCGGTGTTGGTGCAACCAATCTAAATCATCATTTAGATATCTAATTATTTTATGACAATGGCTTTCAGAAACCGCTCTGATCGGCCCCTGAGCATTACGTAGCTCTCCAACATCTGCATTAGCCATTATTGATAATGTCCCAACTATGGAGGATATCGAATGAGAGAGGACACTCTTTGGCACATAGGGAGAAATACTAACCTCATTATTAGATAAAATATCATCATGTTGTTTTTGAGCATTTTTCAGAACTTGCCATGGTTTCTTTCCATTAAGCCAATCATCACGAGTATTATTCGGTTCAACGCCAAGTCCAACAAGAGTAGTCTGACCTTTACTTTTAATCAGTAATTTTCGTATTAGATTTTGCTCTACAATTTCTACTTTAACATTTATTGGATTAGGGTGAGCGTTCAGGAATCTTCTCACTCTCATTCTCAACTTATTCCTGAATTCTTCTTCGCTCTCTTCATTTAATACAGGTCCTATGATTGCTCCCATGTCAAATGGAATAGGCATTTCTAATTCCCCGGAAAGTAAACTATGGTATCCAGACCTAATTTCCTTCTGCAAAGAACTAGTCTCAAAATATTCTTCTTTTTCTGAGTGAGCACGAAGAGTCCCTGTCCTAATTCTATTAAGAGCTAAATCAGGATTACAATCTACCCAAACACATAGGTCAGGGACTAAAGCCGCAGAATTCATATGAGATACTCTTTCTAATCCTAAACCACCTACAATTCCTTGATAAACAAGTGAAGAATGGACATTCCTTTCACTAACTACTACTCTTCCTTCCTCCAATCTAGGTAAAATCCAACCATGAGAGTGATCGACCCTATCTGCAGCAAATAAACCAGCTTCACCCTCAGGAGTCATTGTTTTTGTACGTACTGAATTAATTGCAAGACGCCCTAACGGATGATCTCTTCTAGGTTCTCCTGTGACTTCAACAGAAGTAAATGTAAATTCTTTTTCAAGGACCTCAGCGATCACTTTAGTCGCGAGACCTTTTCCACTACCATCTCCCCCTTCTACACTAATTAGATACATCTAAATCATTGTCCCTCTGAAGAAACATAATCAGTAAACTGATCCCTAGTCAGGTACATTAATCCGAGTCCAATTAGAATAAGTAAAGGTCCTATGAAAATCATTCCTCTACTAAATAAACCAAAGAAAGTTAGCCACCAGGACCTATTATACTTATTCCCGTTATATGCTTCCAATCCACCAACAATACCTGCTAAACCAGTGATTAAGGTAATTCCTGCTATAAAGAATCCTATGAAAACAGAGTCTGCAAGATTACTATCTCCTCTCATGTCAATAGGGCCAATGAATCCATCACCTGGTTCAAGAGTAACCACAATTTGTGAATGATCTCCAGGTACTAGTAAAATTTCTACAGTATAATTCCCAGAATGTTGAACATATAGAATAGATGACTGTCTAGGGACATCCACTATTGAAAAACGTCCTCCTGAATCTGTTACATCACTCCCAATTGAGGTTCTATCTTCATTCAATAATTCAATCAAAACTCCTTCAATTGGGTCTCCACCAGTGTTATTATCTTCTAGAGATGAAATTACTATTCCATTAACCGAATCCGAAGACTCGTCTTCGCCAATCTGACTCATGATATCAGCTGGATCAGCGGCCATAAGTAAAACACCAAGCATCGCACCTAAAGCACTTCCAAGAATAATCAAAATTGCTCCGGCTACTCTAGTGGCTGGATCAATGGAAAGATCGTGTAACCATAATTCAAATCCTGAATCACTATCTTCATCACTCATCTCTGTAGCCCCTCTGATGTATCTTTAATTGTGGGAGGTGGGGGGGGATGTTGAGTTTGTCGCCTAAATATTTTGTAGAATATTACTCCGGAAATAGGCCAAGAAAAGGGCATTAAAAATATTCCAACCACAATAAAAAATAGAACTTTAAATGGAGAAAAAATATCTTCATCACAACAAATTTCTGATTCGGATAATTGGCAAAATTCAGAATCTATTTCTAAATCAACTAGATAATAGTTCGACCAATTTTTTCCAGTAATCCAAAAAAGTGATGATTCATTATCATAGGCAATACCATTCAACTCTCGTGAATTATTATTTTCATATTGTTTACGGATCTCTGAAAAATCATATTCTATACACACATTTCCACTTGAAGGATTGATTGCTAATATTTTATCTTCAAGCCAGATATTTGAGAAAATTAAACCAGAATCAAAAGGACATTCAAGTTCATTTAATCTGTTAATTGGAGAATTATTATAATATACAGTTAGAGAGCTTGTAATTGATGAAAGATTATCTGGATTAATCTTTGATAATTGGTAAGAGCCGTCTGAAAGCCATATTTCCCCACTTGGAGTACTGCAAATTCCCCATCCTTCACCATCAATAGAAAAATTTCCAATATTTTCTAATGTTGAAATATTGTAAATAAATCCAATATTCTCTCTCCATGTTAACTGGATTATACTATCATTTGATATCGAAATACCCTCTGCAAAATATGTTTCTGATAAATTAGTGATCGACTCAATTTCTCCTGTCGTGACATTAACAATTCTAATACTTGATTGCCCGTATAATCCAGTACTCTCATACAATTTACCATCTAAAAAGACTAGCCCTTGCGTAAATGCTGAAGAATCATGAGGAAGAATTTCGATTACTTCGGGAAAGACTTCTTGTACATTATTTGAAGAATTTACTGAGGAAGAATTAGATAATGCAGGGGCTGAAAATAAGGAAAATAGTAGTATGAAAAATATTAACCAAACAGATTTGCAACCTCCCCTCTGCTCTGCCATGTACGAACGATGCTCCATCGATGTTAAAATAGGTCTCAAACGGGCATTAACCAGTAATTAACAGGATGTGCCACTAATGGGACTGAATAGTAAACAAAACAATCTCACTACTCCATTGTTTATTGTAATGGTAATGTTACTTGCAAGTTTATCGCCACTTGCTATGGCAACTCCTACTCCGGCTAGGAATTTATCAGAAATTTCTTACGGGAATTTAGATGATTTCGATCCTTCAATTGAGGGGAAAAAATATATGTTCGTAAATGATTCTAAACCTGCATTTTCGGCTACTGGTCACCTAAAAAAGCAGTGGATAGAAGATGGTTATCCAAATCTAGTACTTCCATTTTCTCAAGCATATTTGAACTCTAAATCATCAACACGTAATTGTACTAATGCATGGAGTCAAGGAGATACTGACACTGTTCCTTCTGCCAATGGAAATGTCGAGGCAACAGTACAAAAAATTTCATCTAATGCTGCAATATTTGTCGAGGACGGACAGATACTATCTGCAACTACTCTAAGTGATATTGCTTCGACATTTGAATCAACAATTTTCCCAACCGATACAACTTACTTTGGAACAATGCCTGATGTGGACAATAATTGCCAGGTTGAAATTATGATTTTAGCTATTGATGGAGGAGGAGGGATAGGAGGTTATTTCTCACCAGGAATTTCTTCGCAACGAGAATCTATATTCATTGACGTTGACGATATGAGTTGGAGGAATACGATAATAGCGCATGAGTTTCAACATTTATTACATAATGCAAGAGACCCGTTTGAGAATTTATGGATAGATGAAGGCGCAGCTGATATGGCCGCTTACCTATGCTTTGGGGTAACTTCTGCTCTGACCGGACATGCCAATGAATGGGCTCAAAATTCGAATATGAGCGTAAGGTGGTGGAATCAAAGAATAGCAGATTATGGCGCTGGATTCATGTTTTTGATGTATTTAGCCGATAAATTAGGCGGGGGTAATGCAATTCAGAGTTTGGTAGCAGACACTTCTACTGGAGGAGCAGGAATTGAAAATTTAGCTGCAAATCCTCAACCAGGATCTACATCAATTGGCACCACAATGAGTCAAATTTATGCCAATTTCAGTGCAGCAGTAACACTTGATAGCGCACAGGGAGCTTTTGGTTTTTCAAACTTAGATTTATCCGAAGCCTGTACAGCAGCTTACGTCTGTAAGGTACAGAAAAGTGGATACAATGACCAGTGGGTAAACGATTGGACGAGTAATAGCGATTCAGTAGAGGGATGGGGAATGAGATCGTATAAATTTTCACAGGGCTCAGGTGCGCCGCTAAATCTGATGGTATCTCCAACACAATTTGGTTTTGAGGGAATAATTATGTCCAAAGAAGCATCTACAGGAACTTGGTCAATGGAGAGATTGAGAATCGACCCTGCAAGTGGCGCAGGAACAGGTTTAGTGTACGGATTTGGTAATATCAGCGACGAAGTTTGGTTGATTACTTGGTATGAATCAATTGTTGATGATTGCGACTATAACTATGCTAGTTGTGGCATTACTACGGGTTCTTATCCAGAAGCAGCTATTACAGTTCAGGCCGGTTTAATAACTGACCCCGCAGAAGTAGAAATTGCTAGTATAGAAAACTTCGATAGAGATGGAGATAATCTAGATGACAGTAGCAGAATAAACTTAGAAGTGACTTCTAATGCATTCTTTGAGATTCTTGAAGTTGAAGTCAACGCTTATCTAAACAATACCATTCAAGATACATTAATTTTCGATTTGACTGCTGGAAATAGTATAGCAACAGAAAAAAGTATTTGGTTTACCCCTCCAGAAACAGGAGATTGGACTTATGGAGTTAAAATTACTGACTTCACAGGAGTCACGGTAGATCAAGCATTTGCATTACCGGTAAACGTTGCCAACATGGAACCAGTAGCATCTGGTTCTCTGACTACAAATATCACTCAAACTTGGCTTCCTGTAGCCATGTTTGGTTCTGGCTATGACGAGTGGGGGTTCAGTCAAGTTAATGGAAGTTTTAGCCATAACGAGACACCTATAGCATATTATTGGGACTTAGGAGACAATACCTCTTCAGGACTGAAAAATCCTGTTCATTCATATCTTGAATCAGGGACATATACAATTGTATTGAGTATCAAAGATAAAGGAGGGTATTTTTCTGAACCTCAGTCTTGGACAATCTCTGTTAGCGACACATCGGTACCTATTCCTATCATTACTGTGGATGGTATAGTTCAAGATTCAGAATTAACCTTAATGACTAATCAAAGAGTTCAGTTTTCTGCACAATCAAGTCAAGATAATGTACCAATTGATGAGATGACTTTTACTTGGAATTGGGGGGATGGACAAATTGAACAAGGTAAAGGGTTAGCTGAATTAGGACATGCATGGGTCGATGGAAGTTCAGATGGAATTATGTATACTTTAACTCTAACAATAGATGATGGAAATCAATTTGTAGATTATTCAATCTATATCAGAGTTCTAAACAGAGTCCCTGAACAAATCTTTGATGATACGTTACAAACGTTTACCCTAACACCTATAGAAATGCCAATAATCTTCGAAGATCAAGATGGATTTATAGTTGAATATCGTTGGACATTTGAAGAAGGAGTGAATATTGAAGGATCTGGGATGACATTAACCTCAGATTTCTCAGTGACTGAGTCACTAGAAAGAAATCCAATTCTTGGATGGAAAGAACCAGGGATGAAAAACATCAGTTTAGAGGTTACTGACGATGATGGTAATTCTTCAACTACTACCATTCAAGTACTTGTTGTCAATCAACGACCGGTAGCAGTATTTGCTAGACCTTTTGATGGATTTGTCGATACAGAATATATATTTGAAAGCCTATCTTTTGATCCTGATGGAAATAGCTCTACTCTAGAAATAATATGGAATATTTCTGCGTTTGATGAAGACCTATATAATGTTTCAACCGTGTATCACACATTTACTTCGCCCGGATTATATAGTATTAGTTTAACAGTAATTGATGAAAGAGGAATGGAATCTGCAACGAAATCTTATACAATTAGAATAGATAATCCTTTACCGGTTCCTGAAATAAAATTCAGACAACCAAGTATTAATGGTAGTAACTTAGATTACATACCCGCTGATTATTCTCAAATCTCATGGCAGATACCTTTCACTGAAAACGGAGGAGGATTTATTGCACCAAATATGCCACTACTGTTTGATGGGTCAGAGAGTTACGACTCAGATCCTATCTTCGAAGGAATGATCTCAACAAATCAAGAAGATCCTGAATGGAATGGGATTACTAGATGGATTTGGGATTTCGGAGATTCGTCTCCGGTTAAAGAAGGGTTTGAAGTATGGCACCAATATCAAATTCCAGGTACTTACATAGTGAAATTAACAGTTGTCGATGGTTTTGAAGCTGGAGAAACTAACACTACATCAATGATGATTTACGTTTCTAGAACTCCAGAAATAGTTACAAATGACCCTACAGGATTAGAATATGTCATAGTGGGAGAGATTGTTGATCTTTATGCAGAAGTAATTGATAGAGACCTTGAAGATGGAATAGAAGCATGGTTAGATACCGATATTAATGAAGATTCAAATGGCGATGGTGATTTTGAGAATGACAAGGATAGATATTTATCTAGTGAACCGGAAATAAAATGGGATTTGAATATCGTAATTGATGGAATAGATAATGATGGAAATACTGTGAATGACTTTGTTTGGGGGGAACAGGTATGGACGTTACCGGAATACCAACCGTTAGTAATTATTCTTGAAACATGTGACGGGGTAAATGTTTGTTCAAGCAAGCAATTTGAAATTACTGTCCTAAGCATTGAAGAAGACGATGGGCCGTTATCTATATCCGATTTGACTTGGAAAGATTTTTTGCCTGATGCTGGAAGCGCAGGTCTTCTAGCATTAGTAGCCACAGTACTTTTGTTAGGCTGGTTGATAATGAGGCAGAAAGATGAAGAAGAAATGGATGCAAAGAATAGTACTGAAACTTATGATGTTCAGGAAGTTAAAGCAGAAGGGGGGTTGCCAGGGATGGATCAGCATAACCCCCCACCACAGCCGAAATATTTGACAGTCGAAGAACGAAGAAACAAAGAATCAGGATACATACGGCCTATTAGGACTAGAAGGAAATGATTGGTTTGTCTTTCAAGAGGAAATTAAGTGCAGTTTTCCTAAACTCATGTTTTCTTATGCCAATGGTACTGATTACGTTAGTAATTAGTATTACCCCTATAGTTCAGGCAGACAGCGTTTGTGAGGTTCCTGCAAGTAATAGTTGGGATATAGATGAGAGGATAAACTATCATTATCTTAACCCTACATCTGATTGGTTTGACGGATTTGATAGCGACGACCAACCAACTATATACGCCCCAATCTCTCAGGATTTTAGTATGGAATTAAGTGTAAATAATGATTCAGCTACTGCTATTAGTATGGCTTTATCTCCAGGTAAATCGTACACTTTCTGTTATACTTATTCAGGAGATGCAGATTCCCCTCCAAGTAACGGAGTGAAGGCAGATGTATACTTAATGAGTGAGGGGAATTACAGAGATTTTTATTATTGGAATTATGAAGATAGGACTGAAAACTGGTTAGATGGATTTAACTCATTACCTGTTGAATATAGAGATATGATTACTTGGATGCCTTTTAGAGATGTACATTCATATGAAAAATCAGAATCAGGTTATTTTTCAGTATCAGTGGATACACAAACATCATCATCTTGGTTTGGAAGTGATCAATTAATAGAATACTACTTGGTTTTCGATAATTGGGATAACAACAGAAATACAGATCAGGAATCAGCAGGAGGCGCGTTGAATGTTGAATTATTAGTTGATGTTGAAGATAGACTTATGTTGCCAAAATTCACAGCATATATATTGCTAGCTGTACTTCCTTTATCTTGCCTAATTGTCCCATTAATAATTAATAGTAAATATCATTCATACGGACTTGACAAAGAACAAGTTGAAGAGATAGAAATCCCAATGTTAGAAAATTAATTGTATTCAAGTAGTTTCCAAGCAGTTTTTAAGTCACTGGTATTAATTTTACCTTGCTGAGCAAGATACCATCCATTTTCCATTGTAGTGTAGACCATGCTTTGATTCAACAAAGGCGCATGAATTCTTGTCCAATCACCTCCAGCACCAATGCCCATTATTGATAGCTTATCCTTAGAATCTCTGGTTCTCCATGCAATATCAAATAACTTCAAAGCATCTTTCTTACCAGCAGTATTGAAAACAATTTTGATAATATTTCCAGAACCAGAAATTTCACCGATTTCTTCAATAATTTCATTAGTAGAACCCGGAGATTGATCATAGTGGTTAGAAGATATTATCTTCGTACTATCTCCGGCCATTTTTACTAATTTTTTCCTTTCTTTAGATTCTATATCAGTCTCTAAATCAATCCAACTTACTCCACTCTTTATGGCCTTGGTTAATACTTCAATTCTCTCTTTCTCAGAACCTGGGAAATAACCACCTTGTCTTTCAGGCCTACAAGTTAAGATAACAGGTAATTCAATACCAGTTCTAAAGGAAATTAATGATGATTCTAAATCTACTGAATCCATTGACTGAGATATAAATTCAGGTGGTGTATAAACAGATTTACGATTATCATCAGAATCTGATTTTACTTTTTCTGAGACATCAATTTCTTGTTCTACAACCCATAATTTATCTAAACGAACTTCAACAATATCTGCACCGACTGCAGTAGCTCTTGCTGCATCTTTTACCATCTCATCGACTGTACAACCAGTGAGAGAAACACATATCAAGGGCAAACTCATTGAAGGTCCGAGAAATGAGACCCGTTTAATCGTGCCGA